>CAMAMD010000042.1 GCA_945836785.1 uncultured Clostridium sp. | reverse complement strand
AGTTACACGTTCGGATTTTGACGGCTTAGCATGTGGTGCACTTTTGAAAGAGGCGGGTATTATCGACCATTGGACATTTGCGCATCCAAAGGATTTGCAGGATGGATTAATTCCGATTGATGAGAATGACTGTCTGGCAAATGTGCCTTTTGTGGAAGGCTGTGGATTGTGGTTTGATCATCATTCCAGTGAATTCGAGAGAAATCAGCTTGCGGGAAAATATAAGGGTGAGAGCAGAATTACGCCATCCTGTGCCAGAATTATTTATGAGTACTATGGCGGTCGTGAGCGGTTTCCACAGTTTGATGATATGATGGAGGCTGTGGATAAAGTGGATTCCGGTAATCTTACCGTGGATGAGATATTGAACCCACAGGGATGGATTTTGGTAGGATTTCTGATGGATCCGAGAACCGGTCTTGGAAGATGGAGAAACTTTACAATACCGAATTACAAGTTGATGGAAGAACTGATTGATGCCTGCAGAACCATGACAACAGAGGAGATTTTGAATCTTCCTGATGTCAAGGAGCGTATTGAAGTATACAATGAGCAGACAGAGAAGTTCAAGGAGATGGTTAAGGCACATACCCGGGTAGAGAAAGATGTTATCATATCTGATCTCCGCGGGGTTGATCCGATATATACCGGCAACAGATTTATGATTTACAGTCTGTATCCGGAACAGAACATATCCGTTTGGATTGTAAACGGAAAAGGCGGTCATGGCTGTTCGGCGGCTGTGGGCTACAGCATTATCAACAAAACGTCAAATGTGGATGTAGGAAGCCTGATGCTCAAGTATGGCGGTGGTGGTCACAAAAAAGTAGGAACCTGCCAGTTCAGCGATGAGGAGATGGATGAGAAGCTTCCAAAACTGATTGATGAGATTGTAAATTATAAGGCATAAAATAAAAGGGGCTGTCGCACTAAGGTAATCCAATATAGCATGTGATATATGTATAATGGAGGAAAACCGTTTGTGAATGCCGGTACTTAGTGAAATAGAAAAGCTTTCCACCTCTGCAATATACAAAGTGTAATTGGAGAGGTCGGAGGCTTTTTTTGTTCATCTTTGAAATCTGTAATATTATCGTATCGTATAAAATTTCAAGATATGTGCATAATGATTCTTGCAATTAGCGAATGCAAAAAGTGTAGTATTGTGAGGATAGCATTATGCAGAGGCAACAGGTAATTGGGGAAAAAACAACTGGTGCGAGGATAATACATTTTATAAAGGTAGCAGCCTGCGTTTTTGAGGTAGCGTTTTTTGCTTCTCTTCCGGTGGTGGCATTTGGTATGTCGGGAAAATACACGGAGCACAGCCGGCTGGTGGAGGCTGGTTTGCAGAATCTTACCATGTCAGGGGATGTGATGGAGCATCTGTCGGAACAGAATGTGGTACAGACCAGTGCCGATGTTATGAGTGGAACGATGGATGAGCGGTATAAGGCTATATGGTCTAAGCAGGGTTTTGCTCTAACAGGTATTACAAACACAGGGTGTCAGGTGTCCGGCATATATAGTATCGGGCAAAAACAAAGAGAGGAAATGCAAAATGCAGTTTATAGCGAGACGGAATTCCTTGAAAAAGAGTATGTATCCCAGGAGTATGCGGAGTCACTTATTGCACAGGCGAAAGAAGATGTGAGAGTTGCGGATATACTTGCCTGTGCGGAATATTATCCGGAGGAATTGTTGGAGATGCTGGCAAAGTACCCGGAGACAGTCGATTTTGTGTCTGCGTATTTGTATGAGAAGGATTCGCCTGTGGCGGAGACGATAGAAACGGTTAAAGAGGGTGAAATTCCGTTGCTTTTGCAGTGGGACAAACGATGGGGATATGCATGGTATGGGGATTTTATGATTGCAACTACGGGCTGTGGACCAACATGCGTTGCCATGGTGGCTGCCGGTCTGACGCAGGATGTGTCAATTACACCTAAAGTGGTAGCAGATTATGCGGAGGAACATGGGTATTATGAATATGGTGTCGGCAGCAAATGGACATTGATGTCGGAAGGGACAGAGGCGTTCGGTATTACCGGAACTGCAATAGGCTTAAGTAAAACAGAGATTTATGACAATCTTGAGGCAGGGCATCCTATTATATGTAGTGTGGGAGCCGGAGATTTTACGACAGAAGGACATTTCATTGTGTTGACAAAGATAGAGGAAGGGAAAATACATGTCAATGATCCGAACAGCAGTAAAAACAGTGCAAAGCTTTGGACTTATGAGGAACTGGCACCGCAAATAAGAAATCTGTGGGTTTATGCGGTTCTGCCATCTTCAAATTAATGTATGTTTTCTGTGGCATTTCTAGCGAGTTTGTATACTTTTTAGAGCTTTACAATAAATTATCGGGTGTGCTATAGTCTGATTGTGGCTTGGTTATGGCGTTCTGCCATACAGGGCTGCAATCATTTTTCTTTTAGTCAAAATTTCCTAAATGATTCAAGTGGAAAGGAGGATGTAACATTCATTACATATTGTTGGTTGTGTTTGTCACGGGTGCTGTCGCCTTTGATGTGCGAACTTACAGGATTCCAAATCTCCTAAATGGGATTGGCTGCATTACAGGAATGTTATTCCAGACATTCAGAAATGGTATGCAGGGAATGTTGGGAGGTTTAACCGGTATGCTCATACCGGTTGGAGTGTTGTTTGTTTTATTTGTGTTTCGCATTGTGGGTGCCGGAGACATTAAGATGCTTGCCATGATTGGTTCATTTGTATGTGTTGATGTATGGATCATTATGGTGTTGGCCTTTCTCATCACTGCTGTATATGGCGTTTGTATTCTTATACGAAATTCTGTGACAGCAGGGGGAAATGGATTTACAAAAATACACTTGTCAATTCCGATTGCAATGGGAACGCTTATTTTTATGACCGGAGGTGTGGCACTTGGATTATAAAATTGGAATATGTGATATGGATTCACATTACAGTCTGAGCTTAATGGACTATATCAATATGCATGCAAATATACCATTAAAGTGTGCCGCATTTTCGTCGTGTCGTGCTTTAGCTGAATATTTGGAGCGGGATAGGCTGGATATGGTGCTGTTAGATGAGCATATAGAGTATGAAACAGGATTACCGCAGATAAAAATGACGGAACGTCGTATGGACGGCAATCAAAAAAATGCCATTTACAAGTATCAGAATATAGACGATATCGTGCAGGCTTTGCTGATATTTCTGGCGGAGGAAAAACATGACCTTTTATCCGAATTGCGGATTTATGGTGTTTATTCTCCGCTCGGCAGATGCGGTAAGACCCGATTAGCGTTGGGAATATGCCATTGCCATCCTGAAAGTTTGTATATAGGCTTGGAGGATTATCCGCAGCTTGCAGAAACTGACAGAAGTGAAATCATGGGGGTGTCTGAGCAGTTTCTTTTTCTGCTTCTAAGTCAGAATGAGAGTATCGTTGATTTGATTCGTTCATATCCATGTACTGGAAAGGTTTTTCGGGTTATATATGGTTCACTCTGTTTTTCTGACGGTCGGCAGATAGAGCGGAAACATATAAACTGGTTGTGCGAATTATTGCGGAAACAAGCATTATTTAAACGAGTTGTATTTGATATCGGAACCGGAACCATGTCTGAGCCAAATCTGTTGGATTGTTTTGACTGCGTTTTTGTGCCGGTACTGGAGGATGCCGTGTCAAAAAGTAAATTGCAGCTTTTTAACGAACTTGTTTCGGATGGGGCTTATGCTGTGGAGTCGGGGAAACTGACCGAGTTACTTGTGCCGGATGGTACATATGACAGCCCTGCTATTCGGGCTTGTGTGGAAAACAGGGGGATGTGAAGTTGGAATCACGGAAAGAACACATCAGAAAGCGTGTCATGTCGGAAATTGATTTGAGCAGAGAGTTATCGGATGAGGAAGTTGGATGCCTGATAGATCGGTGTATTCTGGAGGAAACCGCAGGTATACATGTTCCTGTTAAAGAAAAAGTGCGTCTTAAAACAGAGTTATTTAACAGCCTGCGGAGGCTGGATATTTTGACGGAATATCTGGAAGATGAAGACATATCGGAAATAATGATAAACGGATATCGGGACATTTTTCTGGAACGCAGAGGGCGTCTGGAACGGGCAGAACGGGTTTTTGAGTCTGAGGAAAAACTGTTATCTGTTATTCAGCAGATTGTGGCGGGCTGCAACAGGAGAATTAATGAAGCAAATCCAATTGTTGATGCCAGACTGAGGGACGGTTCCAGAGTAAATATCGTCATGCAGCCGGTATCGTTGATGGGACCGGTGGTGACAGTTAGAAGGTTTCCGGATAAGCAGTTTGATATGGAAAAATTAATCTCACTCGGCACGATAGACAGGCCGGTTGCAGATATATTAGGCCTGCTTGTTCGAGCTGGATACAACATGTTTATTTCCGGTGGTACAGGTTCTGGTAAAACGACATTTTTAAATGCGCTTTCCGGCTTTATTCCACGGGATGAACGTGTAATTACGATAGAGGATTCTGCGGAGTTGCAAATCAGGGGGATTGAAAACCTGGTACGGCTTGAAGCAAGACCTGCGAATGTGGAGGGAAATCATGCTGTAAGTATTCGGGATCTGATAAAGACAAGTCTTCGTATGAGACCGGACAGGATAATCGTGGGAGAAGTGCGGGACCAGGCAGCAATAGATATGCTTGCTGCAATGAATACCGGGCATGATGGAAGCCTAAGTACAGGGCATGCGAATTCCTGTGAGGATATGTTAAAAAGGCTGGAAACCATGGTACTCATGGGATTGGATATTCCGCTTGCAGCGGTAAAACAGCAGATCGCCTCTGCTGTAGATATCATAATTCATTTGACAAGGATGAGAGATAAGTCACGAAAGGTTTTAAAGATATGTGAGGTGGTGGGAATGAAGGATGGAGATATTGAAACAAATACATTATTTGAATTCCATGAATATGGCACGTCCGGTGAGAAATTGCAGGGTTCACTTCGGAAGGTACGGGATTTAATGCAGGTAGAAAAACTGGCACATACAGGATTGCTGGAGGTATATCGTGATGCAGAACACAAGTTACCATGTATATAGACCGGATAAACGGTGGGCAATTTTTGAGGTATTAAAGCTTGCTGTTTTTATAGTCGCAACAGGGATGCTTTTTTTTGATTCTATAGTTGGGATAATGGTGGTGGCTCCGTTTGGAATTCTTCTTTGGAGGATGGACAGGCTGCGTTATATCGCCGGGAGAAAAAGAAAACTGCGGGAAGAATTTAAAGATATGATTCTTCTTCTTTCGGGTAATCTTAACGTTGGATATTCGTTGGAAAACAGCTTTGTCAGGACAGTTGATGAAATGAGAAAACAGTACGGAGAAGATTGTATCATTGAACAGGAACTGCATAATATATTGCACGGTATACAGTGTAATTGCAATATTGAAATATTGTTGGCGGATTTCGGAAGGAGGAGTGAAATACCTGAAATAATTGATTGTGCAAATTTGATTGCAACGACAAAGATTCATGGTGGGGATATGTTGGGGGTTATACGTCGGATGACACGGATTTTGTCGGAACAATATATGGCAGAAACAGAGATAGAGACGACGATTGCTGCAAAAAAACTTGAGGGAAGGGTTATGTTGGTTATGCCCTTTGTAATTATTGTCTATATGCGGCTTACGAATGCTGGTTATATGGAGATACTTTATCAGACGGGACTTGGAAGATTTGTCATGGCAGCAGGATTAGCTTTGATTTTTTGTTCCTGCTGTATGGTAGAAAAAATAACGAAAATAGAGGTGTGAAAGATGATATATGTGGATTTGGTCATTATTCTGTTATATGGTATGTTGGCCATTTTAAGCAGAAAAAACTTCAGTAAATATAAGGCTGTATGCGGATGGTTCGGCATGTTGGGGACGGTATTTCTTGCAATGGGTGATAAGGTGTGTCATTATTTGAGCCATTTCTCTCATGAGGAGAAAACAAAGAAAAAAATACGCAGACTGGAGGTTGTTTCGACGGGAAAGCTTGAAACCCTGGCCCATATGTATACGGTGAAGAACGCCGCCGTATGCATGGGGATATTTTTGGTATTTACTCTGATGTCCGGTTTGATTTGTCTGACTGAAAAATACAGGAAGGAACCGGATAACATAATTGAAAGGGAAGGCTATCAGGGCAATACAAAAGAGTATGATATCTACATGAGTATTGATGGTGAAGAGTCTGTATATGCACTTCAGGTTGCGCCTGTTGCATATACGGAGGAAGAATTTAATTCACAGGTAAATCGAATATACGAAGAGTTGGGAGAACACATGTTAAACGGGAATGAGGATACGGAGCATATTTGTACTGATTTACTGTTGGACAGCTGGGATAGTAGCGGTGTGTTTTCGATTCGATGGAGCTCGGATTATCCGGAGTATGTTACATCTTTTGGTCAGGTCAGAAATGATGAACTGGAACAGGATGTTGATGTTGTCCTGACCGCAGAGATTACATATCAGGACTATACAGCTCACAGGAATTATGAGATTACCGTGATAGCAGATAAGGGAAATAATATTGAAAACTCAGTGACAGATATCGCAGGGCAGTCCCTGGAACAATTAGAAATCAACAGTAGAAATGAAAAAACGATAGAAATACCGAGAGAATTATTTGGTGTTACCGTATCGCTGGAACCGAAGAACCAAAATAACGAAGTTCTTGTTATGGTGTTTGCGATGTTTGTATGTGTTATTTTTATTTGCTGGAAACAGAACAGGTTGAAAGAACGAATGCGGAATCGGGATAATATGCTGAATAAACAATATTCTGTATTGGTGAATAAGTTGAGTCTGTTGTTGGAAACAGGAATGACATTGAAACACAGTCTAAAGCAAATTACAGTGGAAGCACAGAAACAGGATCTATTGATACAGGAATTGGAGTACACCCTGCGGGAAATTGATGCGGGGGCTGATGAGGCAACAGCATATGAACAACTTGGTGCCAGACTTGCCTTACCAAATTATATAAGAGTTATGAATCATATCAGCCAAAATCTGAGACTTGGAACGAGAGACCTAAGAGCATTGATGGAGGACGAAGTACGTCTTTCTGTGGAAACAAGACTGGAGCTTGCAAGAAAAAAAGGAGAGGAGGCATCAACGAAGCTGGTGTTTCCGATGATCATTTTGCTTGCTGTAATTATGGTGATTATTATCGTGCCCGCCATGATGCAGTTTTAAAAAGGCGTACGGTTACCGGAAAAGGAGGATGTGTTATGAAAGTATTTAAACGCTTCATTGCGGAAGAAGAGGGAATGGGCGTTGTAGAGGTCATTTTAATTATTGTGGTTTTGATTGCAATGGTGGCAATCTTTCGTGAGCAAATTCAAACCTTGGTAGAAAATATCTGGAATTCAATCAATAAGGGTGCCAAGGCCATTTATTCGTAAATTAAGTTATCAGGAGGAGAATATGGGTAATTCTGGGAAAATAACAATATTTCTGTGTCTGCTCTTAAGCAGTATGTTGCTGTTGGGATTAAGTGCGGTCAGGATTATAGATAAGTATATGGCAAAAAGTAAAATATCCATGAGTGCGAGAACAACAGTATCGGGAATTATGGCGGAATATAATAGTTATATTTACGAGCATTATCATATTCTCCTTTTTGATAAAACTTTCGGTGGAAAGGGAGAGGGATATTTGGAAGAATGTATGCTTGAAACTATGCAGGGGAATTTAGGTAGTGATTATCAGGTAGAGGATGTGATGATTCAGGATTGTATTATGCTTACAGAACAGGATTGCGCACCGCTGAAAAATCAGATTGTAGATTATATGGGTTATGCCATGGTGGAGTATGGTGCAGAGCAGATTTTAGCTGCGACCGGGGGAAAAGACGGAACGCTGTCGGAAGAGCTGGAGCAGGATTTGGAAGAGTCGGAAAATCAGTCGACGTCAGTGCAACCGGAACAGGAAGTGACAGATGGAGGTGAGAACGAGACGGCAGAAGGTGAAGCAGTGAATATAGAGGAATTGGGAAGCGGAGAGGAAATAATGCAGGCAGAATCGGAAACGGAGGATCCGAGAATGTATTCCGGCCAGCTATCCGGGATGGGGTTGCTGGCAGTTGTTATACCCGAGGATATGACGTTTAGTGATCGTGTGCTGACCGGCAGGGACAGACCATCTATTCAATATGGCGGACTTTGGAATGAAATGTTTACAATGAATAATGAATTTAACAGTTATAGTGATTTGAAACAGGATTTGCAGACACGAGGCACATGGAAAGATGCACTTATAACAGGGGGAACAGGTATTGCTTATGCGGCAGATGTATTTAATTGTGCTACGGATTATACGGTGAACGATACATCTGTGTTGCATTGTGAATTGGAATATCTGGTCTGTGGAAATGAGAGTGATGTCAGCAATGTGAAAGAGGCGGTGAACCAGATTATTGCTATACGCTTGCCTGTAAATTACGCTTATCTCATGTCTGATCCGAAAAAATCAACACAGCTCACAGATTTGGCGATGTCACTCATGTTTGCAACAGGAATACCGGAGCCGATTATAAAAAGGCTGCTTGCAGGAGCATGGGCATATGTGGAAGCTGTGGCAGAGATTCGCAATTTAATGGCTGGAAAAAGATTGTCCTTTACCAAAAACGACAGTAATTGGCTGACGCAATTGGACAACCTTGGTGAAAGTATGTACATAGAGTGTGAGGATGATGAGCATGGCTTGGCATATAAGGATTATTTATTGATTTTATTGTCACTGAATATGGATAAAGCATATTACAGGATGTTGGATATTATGCAGTTGAATGTACGGGAGCAGGATGCGTCTTTTTCTATTATGCAGGCTGCGGTGGGGATATCCGTCGATATCAGGGTATCTTATGATGGAGATGTTTATGGGTTACGGGAGTCGGCAGCCTATTGATTTCAATCTGTTATTTGAGGTGTCACAGATATGTGTCCTAATATTCCCTGGTTTTATACCCATTAAATTTAATAAAGAAATCCTCTCCAGGTGCAAATAAATTGCTATAAAGGCAGGGGATATTAGGACGGATATCTGTGAATAAAATGTTATGCTGATAAATTTAAAACAGGGAGTGTGTATTGTATTGGAGCGTAATCGGGGAAGTGCGACGTTGGAGGCGACGTTAGTATTACCGTTGTTTATATTTTTTGTTTTATGTCTGTATCATATGACGCAATGCAGATTGGCGGATAATTGTATATATGAGGCTGCAACTGAAACTGCGGAATATATGGCAGAATATGCATATTTAGATGGCAATAATATATTGCTTCCTGATTATGTGTTTAATAGTTATATAGATGATAGTGAAATCATAGAAAAATATGTGAAGGATGGATTATCCGGTATTCGTTTTATAGGAACAGTACCATTGGATGAAGAGGGATATGTAAGCCTGGTTGTGCAATACGAGACCACGATTTTAGTCCCTTTTATGCCTGTGTTGACACAGGAGCATAGATTTGTGATCAGGCAGAAGGCATATGTTGGTGCCGGTTACGGATGTGATGAAATGGATGAACAGGAGGATGAATGTTATGTGTACGTTACGGATAACAGAGATGTGTATCATAGTACACGTTCTTGTACTTACTTGTGCCTTTCAATTCAGATGTGCCAAATAGAACAGGCTGTGAAAGAAGGATATACGGCATGTGAAATTTGCGGGCAAGGTGAAGCAGAGTCGGTGTATGTAACTGACTATGGGACTCGTTTTCATGCAGACAGAGGGTGCAGCGGGTTAAAAAGGACTGTATATCGTATCAGAATGAGTGAGACAGGTGGAATAGGAGGATGTTCAAGATGTGTGACACCGGATTATTGAAAGGGAAGATTAAGAAAAAGAACAGGGGAAGTGCAACTGTGGAAATGTGTTTTATTATGCCGATTATCGTATATATTTTAGTGGGACTCATTTATTTGTTTTTGTACTCTGTGCAGGATGGGAAGATTCAGGAAAAATGTTATACGGCTCTCTACACATATACGGGACAGCAGGGTGAGATGGTGATTGAAGAGAAGGAAAAGATATACTGCAACACTGATAGCATAGATAATCAGAACAGTGAAGACGATAATGTATACCGGAATGTACAGTATAGTACGGAATACGGACAGCGGACTGCCCGATTGAGGAGGTGGCAGCTTTATGGAGATGTATTACAGGAGCAAGGGGATTAACAATTATCTTGATGTGATGGTTGGAAGCGGAAAAGAAATTAATGATAATGGATATGCATACCAGATACGCATGATAGAGGAAAACGATATACCTTATTTGCTGCGTCCTGTTAAGATAGAAGCGGAT
>CAMAMD010000041.1 GCA_945836785.1 uncultured Clostridium sp. | reverse complement strand
ACATATTTGCATAATAGATAATCATGCGCAGGTTCATCTTAACCTTGTTATTTTCAATGTTGCTGATGAAAGCAACAGTAGCACCGATATCTGATGCGATTGTCTGCTGTGAGATACCTAATTCGTTTCTGAGTTCTTTCATTTTGAGTCCGACTTTGGCGAAATCTATGTTTTCCATTTCATTACCTCCATTTACTAGATATTACATAGATATTATAATATAAATTGCGTCAGAAATAAATACAAATTTATGGAAAAATGTAGAAATTCATTTCGGTTGCATATATTTTTTCGTACAAAGGTAAAACACTATGTTTTTATTGACATAAAGATGGCGTCTTATTATAATTTAATAGTTTAGGGACAATGTCTGTGCATGTTTTGGAGGTATTATGTACGCTGAAGAACAGAGAAAACGCATCCTCAGTGTTGTATCAAATTTTTGTATATGGCTTACTGAGGTTATTGCATTCGGTGTGATGTGGTATCATTGCTATTTTACGGATAATCCGTTTTATATTAAGGGGAATTATGCCATAATCAGTATGTATGCGGTGTTTGTATATTTGATAACAAAGAGCTTTAATGGATATAAAATCAGTTATATGCGGGTGATGGATCTGTGCCTGTCCCATGTGCTGGCAATACTTTTTTCGGGTGTTGCAGGATATGTCATGGTATGTCTGGCATGGAGCGACTATATGGATGTATTTCCTGTCGTTGTGATGGCTGCAATGCAGATTATATTTGCAATTGTTTGGGTGAATTTGTGCAGGCATATATATCTGCATGTATATCCGCCAAGAAAAATTATCATTATATATGGTAATTATCCGTTGGAAGGGTTTTTAAAGAAGTTAAATACAAGAACGGACAAGTATGAGGTTTGCGAGATATTGAACTATCAGCGCGGTTATGAGAAGATTTGTAGTGATGTCCTTGACTTCGAAGGCGTGTTTTTGTATGACTTGCCGGCAGAAAATCGAAATGAGATTATAAAATATTGTTATCAGCATAATATCCGCACCTATGTGGTGCCAAAGATAACGGATATCATTATGAAGGGGTCAGAGGATTTGTATCTGGTTGATACGCCGATTGTGTTGTCAAGAAATCAGGGACTCAATCTGGATCAGCGTTTTGTAAAACGTTTTATGGATATCGTGTTATCCGGAATCGCAATCGTGGTTGCATCTCCATTTATGCTGATTATTGCTTTATTAATTAAACTGTATGACAAGGGACCTGTATTTTATCGGCAGGTGCGTCTGACAAGGGATTATAAAGAATTTACAATCTATAAATTCAGAAGCATGAAACAGGATGCGGAGGAGGAAGGAGCGCAGCTTGCCAGTAAGCATGATGATCGTGTGACACCGGTTGGGAAAGTACTGCGCAGACTGCATTTGGATGAGCTTCCACAGCTTTTTAACGTATTTGTAGGTGACATGTCTCTGGTAGGACCGAGACCGGAACGCCCGGAGATATTTGAGAAGTATGCAGAGTCGATACCGGAATTTGACTTTCGTTTGAAAGTGAAGGCCGGATTGACCGGTTATGCACAGGTGTATGGCAAATATAATACGACACCGATTGACAAGCTGAAGCTTGATTTGACTTATATTCAGGAGTATTCCTATTGGATGGATATAAAACTTATGTTGTTGACATTTCGTATTGTATTTCGGAAGGAAAGCTCGGAGGGGGTTGAAGAAAACAAAAGGACACCGCTTGCATAGAGATAGGATACAAGAGATAAATGATGGGAAATGGAGGAAAATAGATCATGAATATAGCGGTTATTATTGCCGGAGGTTCCGGACATCGAATGGGACAGGATATACCAAAGCAGTTTATTAATGTGTATGACAAGCCGGTCATCGTGTATACGCTGGAGAGTTTTCAGCGTCATCCGATGGTGGATGCAATCGAGGTTGTCTGCATCGATGGATGGCATGATATTTTATGGGCATATGCAAAGCAGTTTAATATTGATAAATTAAAATGGGTTGTGTCCGGTGGAGGCTCTGCACAGGAATCTATCCGAAATGGTGTGGATAACCTGAAGGACATTTGCCAGGCGTCGGATAATGTGATTATTCATGATGGAATTCGCCCGCTGGTGGATGATGAGGTTTTAAATGATGTCATTGAGAAATGCAATCAGTATGGAAATGGCGTGACATCTCTGCCATACAATGAACAGATTTTTGTAATTGACGATGAGATTTCTACAACAAAATATATTCCGCGTGAAACGCTGCGCCGGGTATCGACGCCGCAGGCATATAAATATGACAAGCTGGCATGGGCATATGAAAAGGCTTTTCGGGAGGAAATCGGAATCTATGGTTCATCCTATACAAACACAATGATGGTGGAGCTGGGAGAAAGATTGTATTTTGCGAAGGGCTCGGATAAGAATATTAAACTTACGACCAAGGACGATTTGGAGATATTCAAAGGTTATCTGACTGCTGAAAAAGATAAATGGTTAAAGTAGGTTTGAGAGAGGAAAAACAATATGAAACTGTATGACAGTAAATTATATATGCAGGATGTTGCGGCAATTGCGGCATATCCGCTTGATTGGGACAAGCTTACCGGTAAGAGTATTGCCATATCCGGTGGTACGGGTATGATAGGAAGTTTTTTAATCGATGTTCTGCTGTACAGAAACGAGCATATGAATCAGAATGTCGATGTGTATGTGATAGGAAGAAACAGGGAGAAGATGCTTGCCCGTTTCGCCGGTTATGGGGAAAACACAGGACTGCATACCGTATGCTGGGATATCAATGAACCGGCGGATCAGACTGTGTGGAATAATGTGAGATTATCGTATATGATTCATGCGGCAAGTAATACACACCCGGTTGCGTATGCCAGTGATCCAATCGGAACAATTTCCGCCAATGTTATGGGAACGGATCATATGCTTGCGTTGGCAGCGGAACATGCATGTGAGCGATTTGTATTTCTGTCTTCTGTGGAGATATATGGAGAAAATAGGGGAGATGTTGATACTTTTGGAGAGGAATATCTTGGATATATAGACTGTAATACATTGCGGGCAGGGTATCCGGAGAGTAAGCGCACAGGGGAGGCTTTATGCCAGGCATACAGGAAACAGAAAGGATTATCGGTTGTGATTCCGAGACTTTCAAGAGTTTACGGACCATCCATGTTGTTATCCGATACGAAAGCATTGTCGCAGTTTATTTTGAAAGGTGTAAAGCGGGAGAATATTGTGTTAAAGAGTGAAGGAACACAGCTTTTCTCCTACAGCTATGTTGCGGATGCCGTGTCCGCAATCTGTAAGCTGATGTTCGATGGAGAGGACGGAGAAGCTTATAATGTTGTCTCTGCGGATTCCGATGTGCAGCTTCGGGACATGGCAAAAATGATTGCTGATTACGCCGGCAAAGAGGTTGTGTTTGAACTGCCGGATGCAGTGGAGCTTGCGGGATATTCCAAAGCGACAAAAGCGGTTCTTGCAACAGATAAGCTGCGTGGCTTGGGATGGAAATCCGTGTATGGAATGGAAGTAGGACTACGTCATACGATAGATATACTGCGGGAAGTTATGTAGAGAAGTGTGAAGCAGAGGTTGTTTATGGGAGCAAGGGTTAAGGAATTTAAGCAATACAGTAATCTTTTTGTGGAGCTGGTTCGTAAAGGAATAAAACTGAAATATAGACGGTCTTATCTGGGGGTAATCTGGTCTATGATAGAGCCGCTGCTCACGATGATTGTACTTACACTCGTGTTTGGAACATTGCTCGGTCACCACGGCAGGGAATTCCCGGTTTATATATTGTCGGGAAGACTGATTTATACACTTTTTTCTCAGGCAACAACGACTGCGTTAAAGTCAATCAGACAGAATGAGGGTATGATTAAGAAAGTATATGTACCAAAGTATCTGTACCCTTTATCAGGGATTGTTTTCAATTATATATTGTTTTTGATTTCACTGGTGGTGTTGATGCTGGTATCGCTGGTATTGCGGGTATTTCCGACACCAAGACTTTTGCTGGCGGTCATACCCCTTACGGTACTGTTTTTGCTTTCCGTCGGAGTGGGGATGATTCTGGCAACCGTGGGAGTATTTTTCCGGGATTTGGAATATCTCTGGAATGTGGCATTGATGCTTGTGATGTATACCTGTGCGATTTTCTATTACCCGGAGAAGATTCTTGACAGCAGTGTAAGCTGGATATTGAAATTTAATCCTTTGTTTTGCCTGATTTCAAATTTCAGAAGCTGTATTTTCGGGGAGGCAATGGATATGGGGATGCTTCTGTATGCCTCTGTGTTTGCACTTGTATGTGTTGTGATTGGTGCTATCGTATTTGATAAAAATGAGGATAAATTTATATTGTATATATAATGGCAAAGCCGATGGAGAATAAGGTGGAAGAAGTAATTAAGTTAGAGCATGTGGGCATGCGATTTAATCTGAGCAAAGAAAAAGTGGATAGCATGAAAGAGTATTTTATCAAGCTGTTAAAGCGCGAGCTCGCTTTTGATGAATTCTGGGCATTAAAGGACGTGACCTTTTCTGTGGAAAAGGGAGACAGAGTCGGTGTGCTTGGATTAAATGGTGCGGGTAAATCTACGCTGATGAAAGTTGTAGCGGGAGTTTTTCGCCCGACGGAGGGAACCGTGACGAGGAAAGGTGTGATTGCACCTATGATTGAGCTTGGTGCGGGATTTGATAAGCAGTACACGGGTGCGGAGAATATCTTTTTGTATGGTGCAGTGCTTGGACACTCAAGGGCGTTTATGCAGGAAAAATATAATGAGATTGTCAGGTTTTCAGAGTTGGAGAAATTTATTGATGTACCACTCAAAAACTATTCTTCCGGAATGAAAGCGAGACTTGGTTTTTCGATTGCCACAGTTGTCCAGCCGGATATCCTCATTTTGGATGAGGTGCTTTCTGTGGGGGATGCAAAGTTTCGCAAGAAGAGCGAAAAGAAGCTGGTTGACATGATGGATACGGGTGTGACGGTTCTTTTTGTGTCGCACAATCTGGAACAGGTGAAACGAATCTGTAATAAAGCAATGATTTTGGAGCATGGAAAGATGTTGCATTATGGAACGATAGATGAGATTGCACCAATCTATCAGGATATGGTGAAGTAAGGGGTGAGTCCTGCTGTGAGATTTGGCGTAAAACAAGTATTCAAAATGCTGTCTCAGCATATTATATTTCCACTTTTTTATATGATAAACAGGTGGCGGCCGATTGATGAAGGTCTTGTTGTTTTTGCAGATGCACATCATGAAAACTGTCCGCCTCATATGGAACAACTGCGTGAGAGGCTGGTACAGGAGCATTATCATGTGGAAGAATATTTTCATGACCTCTCGAAGTGCGGAACATGGGAGGGACTTCAGCATATGGTGCGTTTCATGAAACTGTATGCACAGGCATCCTATGTCTTTATCTGTGATAATTATCTGCCGGTGGCATCCTGCCGTAAAAAGAAAGAGACAAAGGTGGTGCAGCTCTGGCATGGATGTGGAGCTTTTAAACGATTTGGCTATGATGCGTCCGACGATATTCCGTCGGGATATCGAGGAAATGTATATCGGAATTATGATCTGGTTACAGTGAGTGGAAATGGGTGTGTGGAGCATTTTGCATCGGCGATGGGAATCAATAAAAAAAATGGAGCCAATGACAAGAACCATAAACAGACGTCTGTTGTGCAACCGCTGGGCGTCAGTCATACAGACCGGTTGTTTGATACAGATTACATAGAGGCATGCAGGGACAAGTTCCGTTATGCACATCCCGATGCAGTAGGAAAGACAGTGCTTTTGTGGGCACCAACTTTCCGGGGGAATGCCGCACAGGCAAAGCTTGTGGGTGAGGATTATATTGACGCACTGCGGGATTCTCAGGAACTAAGCGGGGAGATTTATGTGGTGAAAAGTCTGCATCCGCATTTGCATGACGGTTTGGCGGAAACTTCCGGGACAGAGTCGGATGCGGTTTATATGACGACAGATGAACTTATGGTTTGTGCTGATGTTTTGGTTACAGATTATTCATCCGTTTTCTTCGAGTATCTTTTGCTTGACAGACCGATTATCTTTTTTGCACCGGATTACCGGGCATATGCAAAAGGAAGAGGCTTTTATCAGGAGTATGATTCACTGCCTGGGTATGTGATAAAGGGAAGCGGGCATGATACAAATCGAAGAGAAATGAATGTATTTATGCAGGAGGAGCTACGCAGTGCGGTGAACATGGTTTTAAAGGGTGATACGGAGGACATGAGACGCATGCGCAAGCGCTATAAAGATTTGTATATGAATGCCTGTGATGGTATGGCAACGGAGCGGATTATGAATAGCGTATTCGGACAGGATGAGATTGGATAGGGCACCTTTGGGAGGATATGAAAATGAATATAAAGAAAAGCAGAATATATAAGGCGATTCGAAAAAGAATTCGTAAACCATTGATTAAATTTTATCGGTTCTATACTTTAAAATGGATGTATCCGGGATTATATAAGCGTGCTGCAAGGAAACCTGTGAATGAAAATAAGGTTGTGTTTATTGAGGTTCGGATGCCAGAGATCAGTGACAGTTTCCGGCTTCTCTATGATGAGCTTCGGGAGCATTATAACTACGAGATTCATACGCATTTTTTGCGCATGAGCTTTGTACGAAAGTGGGAGTATATCAAGCTGTGTCGTGCAATGGTACGGGATATCGCTGATGCGAAGTATGTATTTTTAAATGAATCATCGGACGTGACGAGTTGTCTGCCGTTGCGGAAAGAAACTGTTTTGACGCAGCTTTGGCATGCATGTGGAGCATTTAAAAAATTTGGTATGAGTACGGCAGAGCTGATTTTCGGGGATGATAGAAAAACACTTCAGAAATACCCGTTTCACCGTAATTATACACACATGACGGTCAGTGCACCGGAGGTCGTATGGGCATACGAGGAGGCAATGTCACTGAAACCGGGAAGTGGTGTGGTAAAACCTGTGGGTGTATCAAGGACGGATGTTTTCTTTGATGATAAGTTTATTTGCCAGGCGAAAGATACGTTGTATCAGAAGTTTCCGGCTGCGAAAGATAAAAAGGTAATTCTTTATGCACCGACGTTCCGTGGTCGTGTAGCGAGTGCAAAGACCCCGGATGTGCTGGATTTGAATCTGCTGTATGAAAAACTGGGGCGGGAGTATGTTGTTATATTCAAGCATCATCCGTTTGTAAAAAAGAGGCCGGAGATACCGGAAGAATTTTCAGAGTTTGCGATTGATATGACACAGGATATGAGTATTGAAGATTTGCTTTGTGTCAGCGATATCTGCATTTCTGATTATTCGTCGCTGGTATTTGAATATTCATTATTTGGGAGACCAATGATTTTCCTTGCTTATGATCTGGATGAATATTTTGACTGGCGCGGATTCTATTATGATTATAAAGATTTTGTGCCGGGTCCGATTTTAACAGATACGGAAGAAATCGTAGCGTATATCTCGGATATTGAGAATCAGTTTGACAAAGAAAAAGTAACTGCATTTCGGGAGAAATTCATGTCTGCATGTGATGGACATGCAACGGAGCGGATTATGCAGCTTGTATTTGGGGATAGTCTAAAAAAATATCACAGGTAGCATATAAAAATATGCGGAGGTTTTATGATTTCAGTTGTGATTCCGGTGTATAATGCCGGTACATTTATAAATGATGCTGTGGACAGTGCACTGGCACAGGAGGTCGAGAAAGAAATAATTTTGGTAGATGATGCATCGACGGATGAATCAGTAGAGGTTGTGATTCGACATTTATGTGAGTGCTATGGGGGATGTGAAAAGAATTCGGAAACGGTGTTTAACGGTATGGATTTGGAAACCTGCGATGAAATCTTATCTTCACAGCTTGTATGGATGGGAAAATGTCAAAATGCGTCCGTTCGAATTTATCGGAACAAAGAAAACCGTGGAGTGGCAGAAACCAGAAATATCGGGGCGAAGCTTGCGCAGGGAGAATATATTGCACTGCTTGATGCGGATGACAAATGGATGCCGGGTAAACTTGCACACCAGATAAAAATGCTGCAGGATACAGGTGCCTGTCTCTGTAATACAGCAAGGCTTTTAATACGGGAGGATGGCGGCAGTACCGGACATGTTATTCATACACCGGAGCGTATAAGCCTGTCTATGTTGAAAAAAACAAATTATATTAATTGCTCGTCGGTGCTTGTTCGCAGAGATGTTTTGTTGCGGTATCCGATGTGTCATGGTGAAGATGCCCATGAGGATTATCTGACGTGGCTTATGCTTTTGCAGGAGTATGACTGCGTGGTGGGAATTGATGAACCGTATCTTTTATACAGACTGTCGGAACAGGGAAAATCGCGCAATAAGTGTAAGGCGGCACAGATGACATATCGTACATACCGTTATGCAGGATACGGAAAACTCCAATCATTGTGGATGATGATACCGTATATGCTGCACGGCGTGATGAAACATATGTAGAGATGAAATGATTATATTGATAAGCGGATGCGGAACAAAGAAAAAGATAATTAGAAAAAGCATGCAATAAAAATGCTATAAATTCTTTACATTTGGGAACAATTAGCATATAATGTGTTCAGATTTATGAAAAAGGCGTTGATGGAGACTGCCTGCAACAGGACATGACAGGGAATATGGTCGCTGACTGAGAGCCATAGCATGACACCATGCAAAGCGGAACACTGCCGGAGCTGATATATTGAAGCCTACATGATGATGGAAGGATTGTCTAAGAGGTCTAGGTATATTCGGATGATTCACGTTAAGAATCGAGAGAGGAAATCGCAGACAGCGGTTTCAATGCGGGTGGTACCGCGGATGTAAGATGCAGATTAACATTCGTCCCGAGGCTTTTTTGCCTCGGGATTTTCTATTATTTAAGAACAGGAGAGATAGCATGGAACCAAACATTTACAGAGACATGACGATGGAACATGTCAGCGAGGAACTGGTAGGAAAAGAAATCAGAATAGCCGGATGGGTAGAGAATATCCGTGACCACGGAGGTGTATCTTTTGTGGATTTGCGGGATATGTACGGCGTGATGCAGGTAGTTATGAGAGACACAAGTCTGTTGGAGGGAATCACTCGTGAAGAGTGTATATCTGTGCAGGGTCTGGTGCAGCACCGTGACGAGGAAACTTACAATCCAAAGATTCCGACCGGAACGATTGAGCTTGAGGCACATAAGGTTGATATTTTAGGCAAGGTATACAGACAGCTTCCGTTTGAGGTTACAACATCAAAGGAGGTTCGTGAGGAGGTAAGACTCAAATACAGATATCTTGACCTGAGAAACCGTAAGGTAAAGGAAAACATGATTTTCCGTTCCAAGGTGATTGCCTTTTTGAGACAGAAGATGACAGAGATGGGATTTATGGAAATACAGACACCGATTCTCTGTGCATCATCACCGGAGGGGGCAAGAGATTATATTGTTCCGTCCAGAAAATACAAGGGTAAATTTTATGCGTTGCCACAGGCACCGCAGCAGTACAAACAGCTTTTGATGGTGTCAGGATTTGACAGATATTTCCAGATTGCACCTTGTTTCCGTGATGAGGATGCAAGAGCCGACCGTTCACCGGGAGAGTTTTATCAGCTTGATTTTGAGATGAGCTTTGCCACCCAGGAGGACGTGTTCAAGGTTGGAGAAGAGGTACTGACCGCAGCATTTAAGGAGTTTGCACCAAAGGGATATGCGGTGACAGAGGCACCATACCCGATTATAAGTTACAAACAGGCAATGCTGGAGTTTGGTACGGATAAACCGGATTTAAGAAATCCGCTTCGGATTATTGACCTTTCCGAGTTCTTCCAGAGATGTACATTCAAGCCGTTCCATGGCAAGACTGTACGTGCGATTAATGTACATTCAAAGCTTTCTAAGGGACAGCATGAGAAGATGCTGAAGTTCGCAACCTCCATCGGAATGGGTGGACTTGGCTATCTTGAGGTTTTGGAAGATAAGTCCTACAAGGGACCGATTGATAAATTTATTCCGGACGATATGAAGACGGAGCTCGCTGAAAAGGCAGGTCTTAATGTCGGAGATACAATTTTCTTTATTGCTGATACAGAGAAACAGGCATCTATATTTGCGGGACAGATCCGTACAGAGCTGGGTAACCGTCTGGATTTGCTGGAGAAGAATGCATATCGTTTCTGCTATATCAATGACTTCCCGATGTTTGAGTATAATACGGAGGAGAAGAAAATCGGATTTACACATAATCCGTTCTCTATGCCACAGGGTGGTCTTGAAGCGTTAAATACAATGGATCCTCTTGATATCCTCGCATATCAGTATGATATCGTCTGCAACGGTGTGGAGCTTTCCTCCG
>CAMAMD010000040.1 GCA_945836785.1 uncultured Clostridium sp. | reverse complement strand
GAGCGAGAGCGGGTTTTCCGAATTATCCATATATACATGCCATATGACCTTCGTGTGACAGCTCCCGCTCTGTTTTGATGTAAACTTTCTGCTTAAGGATGCAAGTTCTTCTTGTGGTGGCCTTGCCTTGACTTATATGAAATCGATGTCTATAATAAGTGTACCAATGATAGACGTAAATTTAAGTGTTTGATTAAGATGAAGGGATATATATTATGTGGGTTGCAGATGAATGGAAGGATTATGAAATTATAGACTGCTCGCAGGGAGAAAAGCTGGAACGCTGGGGAAAGTATACCTTGCTCCGCCCGGATCCACAGGTGCTGTGGGACACGCCGAAGAAAAATCCGGCGTGGAATCATTTGAATGGACATTATCATAGAAGCAGCAAGGGTGGCGGTGAATGGGAGTTTATGAATCTGCCTGAACAGTGGACGATAGGGTATAAGGAGCTGAAATTTAATCTGAAACCTTTTGCGTTTAAACATACAGGTTTGTTCCCGGAACAGGCGGTCAATTGGGATTGGTTTGGAGATATCATCAAAAAAGCCGAACGTCCTGTCAAGGTATTAAATCTTTTTGCGTATACCGGCGGTGCAACTCTGGCGGCAGCACAGGCGGGAGCACAGGTTACGCATGTGGATGCTTCAAAGGGAATGGTAACATGGGCAAAGGAAAATGCAGTATTATCAGGGCTTGGGGAAGCACCAATCAGATGGCTGGTGGATGATTGTGTCAAATTTGTCGAAAGGGAACTGCGGCGGGGGAACCGCTATGATGGTATTATTATGGATCCGCCATCTTATGGGCGTGGTCCCAAAGGGGAAATATGGAAACTGGAGGAGAAGATACATCCGTTTATCGCACTTACAGCGGGACTGCTCAGCGATAATCCCTTGTTCTTTTTAGTGAATTCCTATACCACCGGGCTTGCTCCAGCGGTGTTGACATATATGATATCCACGGAGGTAAAAAGCAGATTCGGAGGATATGTGGAATCCCAGGAAATCGGACTTCCGGTAACAGAGTCAGGGCTTGTATTGCCGTGTGGGGCTTCCGGAAGATGGGTATCTGTTTAAGAAACGACAGTTAAATGCGGGGAATGAATGTCCAGGGGGTGGATCATTTCGGAATGAAAGAGGAAAAAAGAAAAAAGACACCGAAACAATCACATATTGGTTCTGCTGATATGTCCAGAAGAACGGCGATTTTTAAACTGGCTATCATTGTGCTTTTAATTGTGGTGCAGATTATATTCCTTTTTTGTGTATATGGAATTATGAAGGAATATATTTTGTATTGGCGTACCGCTGCCCTGTTACTATCTACTTTGGTGGTTCTATTTATTATCAATAAACAGGAAAATCCCGCATATAAGCTGGTATGGGTTGTCCTGATTTTGTCGATGCCGCTGGTAGGAGGGGCACTGTATATTTTTCTGGCAGGTAACAGAACGAGGGCAAAGTTCTTAAAGGAGGCACAGGAAAATCATCTGGATACATTTCAGTATCTCCCGGATGATGGAGCCATACAGTCGGAAATCAGGGAGCTGAGTAAGAGTGCCAGTGTTCAGTCTACGTATATCTCGAAGTACGCCGGATATCCGGCATATAAGAATACATCCGTAAAATATTTTCCACTTGGTGAAGATAATTT
Organism: uncultured Clostridium sp.; assembly: GCA_945836785.1. The sequence goes on along the minus strand of CAMAMD010000040.1, from coordinate 8,955 downwards.
CAAATGTCTTGTGGAGGAGCTTAATAAGGCAAAGCATTTTATATTTATGGAGTACTTTATTATTAAGCAGGGAGAGATGTGGGACACTGTTCTGGATATATTGAAAAAGAAAGCTGCAGCGGGCGTGGATGTCAGGTTGATTTATGATGATTTTGGCTGTGCGATGTGGATGCCATCCAGATTTACACGTGAGATGGAGGCAGCCGGTATCAAAGCAGTTCCGTTTAATCCGATTGCACCGGTTATTAATCTGCGCCAGAATAATCGGGATCACAGAAAGATAACGGTTATCGACGGACATACCGGTTTTACCGGCGGCATTAATCTGGCAGATGAATATATTAACAAACAATCCAGATTCGGACACTGGAAAGATACAGGCATCATGCTGAAAGGGGAAGCAGTCTGGAATCTTACGATTATGTTTTTGCAGACATGGAAGCTTGTTACGAAAGAATCGGATGAGATTGATTATATGCAGTATGCACCGCTTGCACATAAAACAACACCTGCATATTCTGACGGGTATATCCAGCCTTATGGGGATACGCCTGTGGATGATGAAATAGTGGGTGAAAATATTTATCTCAATATGATTAATAAGGCAAAGAAATATATTTATATTACAACGCCGTATTTAATTATAGATAACGAAATGTTTACTGCCCTTACACTGGCGGCAAAAAGTGGTATAGATGTGCGTATTATTACACCGGGAGTTCCTGATAAAAAACTGGTGTACATGGTGACACAGTCTTATTATTATCATCTGATTAAAGCGGGAGTGAAGATCTATCAGTACACGCCGGGATTTATTCATGCGAAAACCGTAGTGATGGACGATACGGTTGCCACGGTGGGGACAATCAATTTTGATTATCGGAGTTTGTATCTGCATTTTGAGTGTGGTGTGTGGATGTTTAATTCCGGGACGATTTATGATATCAAGGATGATTATATGCAGACCCTTACCGTGTGTGATGAGGTGACGCTGGAGGAGATTGAAAAAATGAGTGGTGCAAAACGGTTTTGCCAGGCGATTCTTCGCTTGATCGCACCGCTTTTGTAGTCATAGTTATGATATGACAGGCAATGCACGTCAGTGCATGGAAGGATAAGAGGCGATAATAGTGAAAGTAAGCGGAAGAAAAGATACCAAACAGGCTTTGGCTGACAGCATGAAACAATTGCTTCGCAGAATGCCGATGGAGAAAATTACGATAAAAGACATAACAGATATGGCTGGCGTAATCAGACCTACGTTTTATAATCATTTCAGTGATAAATATGAACTCCTGGAATATATTATCAGGGAGGATTTGCTACGCCCGGTGAGACCGTTACTCATGAATCATATGATAACGGAGGGGCTGGCATTACTTTTTTCCAATATTAAGAACGATCGTGAATTTTACACGAATGCTGTTAAAATTGAGGGGCAGAACTCTTTTGAGAGCATGGCACGGCATGAGGTGACAAAACTGTTGCTCGATGTGATGGACGAGCTGTATGGCGGAAAGCATTATCGCTATGTGTGGCTGTCAAGAGATATTGTGGCGGAGTATTATGCACAGTCCATGTGCTATGTGGCAATTACATGGATAAAACGAGATTTTATGATTGAACCAAAGGAATTGTCAGAAATATACGAATATCTGACGAGGAGTACGATGATGGATGTGCTGAAAGAGTTCTCATAACATATAGAAAATTTGACAGGAGTAAAAAAAGTTAGGCTTCAAATAGATGTAAAAGTTTGGAAAGAACTACAAAATTAGAAGTATGTATTTATATATGATACAAGGACTATGGATTGAATATTCTAAATATTCAATCCTTTTTCTATTATATACACGAACAAGAGATAGCATATGGCGGCCGTAACATATGTATATTTCGAGGTATCGTGTTTGTATCAAACAGGCGATACCGGGGTTTATATTATAGGAAAGAAGTGAAAAGAATGATTAAGTTTGGTAAATGGGTAGTAAAACACAGAGTGGCAATTTTGATTCTGGGTATTTTACTGCTGTTCCCATCGGCTATAGGGTATTTCAATACCAGAGTCAATTATGATATTCTTACATATCTTCCGGAGGACATTGAAACAATGGAAGGTCAGGACATTATGGTTGATGAGTTTGGAGTGGGAGCATTTTCCATGTGCGTAGTTGAGGGCATGGATCATAAAGATGTTGCAGCAATGCGTGAGAAAATGACGCAGGTTGAAAACGTTAAGGATGTGCTGTGGTACGATTCCTTTATGGATTTGTCGGTTCCGATTGATATGCTCCCGCAGGCAGTGCAGGATGCTTTTATCAATAAGGATGCGGACTCAACCATCATGTTTGTGCTTTTTCCGACATCCATCTCATCTGATGAGACGATGGATGCAATCAAAGATTTGCGAAAGGTTGTAAGTGAACAGACATATTTGTCGGGAATGTCGGCGGTTGTAACTGATATTAAGGATTTATCAGGCAGGGAAACACCGATTTATGTGTTGATTGCGGTTGTGCTTGCAATTGTTATTCTTGCACTTTCGATGGACTCGGCCATTGTCCCTGTATTTTTCCTGTTAAGCATAGGAATGGCAATCGTCTATAATCTGGGTACCAATGTGTTTAAGGGAGAAATCTCTTATGTCACACAGGCACTTGCAGCAGTGTTACAGCTTGGGGTGACGATGGATTATTCCATATTCCTGTGGCACAGCTACGAGGAGAAACAATTGGTATATCCGGGGGATAAAAAACGGGCGATGGCACATGCCATATCAAACACGATATCTTCGGTGGTGGGAAGCTCTATTACCACGGTGGCGGGATTTATAGCCTTGTGCTTTATGAGCTTTACACTTGGCATGGATCTGGGTGTTGTTATGGCCAAGGGCGTTATTTTCGGCGTGATAAGCTGTGTGACGATTCTGCCGTCTATGATTTTGATATTTGACAAGGTAATTGAGAAAACAAAACATAAAGTCATTTTACCGGATATAGGAAAAATATCCGGATGGATTACAAAGCATTTTTATATCTTTATTATATTGTTTGTAGTAATACTGGTGCCGGCTGTTTACGGATACACGCATACGGATGTTTATTATGATTTGGCAGGGACACTTCCAAAGGATTTGGATAGCAGCATCGCAAATACCAAGCTGTCTGAGGAATTTCAGATGGGTGCGACGCATATGATTCTGCTGGATCAGGATATTGAAACAAAAGATGTATGTGCTATGACCAAGGAAATCGAGAAGGTAGATGGTGTAAAGACTGTGCTTGGGCTTGACAGCGTGATTGGAACGACTCTTCCGAAGGAATTGTTACCGGATTCAATTTTGGAAGTATTTGAGAGCGGTAACTATAAAATGATGATTGTCATGTCGGAATATGCGGTTGCATCAGATGAGGTGAACAATCAATGTGAAGAAATAAATACCATCATAAAAAGCTATGATACATCAGGTATGCTGATTGGTGAGGCTCCATGTACGAAAGATCTGATAGAGATTACAGATAAGGATTTCAAGGTTGTAAGTGCAGTGTCGATAGGCGTTATTTTCCTTATCATTGCCATCGTGTTCCGGTCAATCACGCTTCCGATTATTCTGGTTGCCGTAATTGAGTTTGCGATTTTTATTAATATGGGTATACCTGCATATACAGGAACGGTTCTGCCGTTTATTGCATCCATTGTAATCGGTACGATACAGCTTGGTGCAACTGTGGATTATGCAATCTTAATGACCAATAAGTATAAGCGTGGCCGTAATCATGGCCTTGAGAAGCGCGAGGCCATAACGGAGGCATTGCAGAGCTCTATTCAATCAATTCTTGTGAGTGCATTGAGCTTTTTTGCCGCAACATTTGGTGTTGGTATGTACTCTGATATTGATATGATCAGCTCCCTCTGCACACTTATGGCGAGAGGTGCTTTGATTAGTATGGTGGTTGTCATTCTGATTCTGCCATCTATGTTTATGATATTTGATAAAGTGATTATCAATACGAGTGTGGGATTTAAAACGAAGAATGAAGGAACAGCAGGCAGTGGGACTGACAATGGGACTGAACAGCAGGGTATAGAGCAGCATGCATAATAAATGAAATGATGGTTGATTGAATAGCATAAGGAGGCTTTTTTATGAATCATATGGATATAAATAAACGAAAAAAATATATCGTAGGCAGTGCAACTGCGATGGCGGTGGCAATTGCCTCGTGCGGTATCGGTGCATACGGAGACCGGAATATAGAGCTGGAAAACAGCAGTATATATATGGCTGATAACGTGGAAAGTGTGACGACAACCGTTGCGACGACAACAGATGCTGAGCTTGATTTGACAGAGACGCTCGCTTCGGGAATCAACGTTGAAGAAAAAGATGTATATAAGGATGAGACTGTGTATGTTTTTGCGGATGCAAATGGTAATACTGACAGCATACTTGTAAATGAAAAACTAAAAAATACAGATGGAGCTGCCACGCTTTCGGATAAAACTGATTTACAGGATATTGTAAATGTAAAAGGTGACGAGACTTATACACAGGATGGAGATACAATAACCTGGGAAGCGGGTGGAAAAGATATCTGTTATCAGGGAACAACGGATAAAGCACTTCCTGTTGATGTGAAGGTAACCTATTATCTGGATGGACGGGAAATTACACCGGAACAGCTGGCCGGGCAAAGCGGAAATGTAAAGATACGGTTTGATTATACAAACAATGAGACAGTGGAAAAAGATATCAATGGAAAGCAGGAAACGATAGCGGTTCCTTTTGTGGTTGTGTCCGGTATGATTTTAGGAGACAACTTTACAAATATTACAGTTGAAAACGGAAAGACTATGGCGGAGGGCGATTCTAATATCGTAATTGGGTATGCAATGCCGGGCATGCAGGACAGTCTGGGGGTGAAGGATGATGAACTGACAGAGGATATTTCATTCCCTGATTATTTTGAAGTGACTGCTGATGTGACGGATTTCTCTGTAGACATGACGGTTACGCTGGTTATGAATGGTTCAGCGATGAATCTTGCGGGCGATATTGACATGTCATCCATGGATGATTTGGTGGATTCTCTTACAGATGCCAGCGGGCAATTGGTGGATGGCGCAGGACAGTTGTCTGATGGTGTGAATACACTGCTTGCGAAGATGGGAGATTTCAGCTCGGGTGTCAGTCAGTTGCAGAGTGGATTAAATAGTCTGGCAAACGGTTCAGGGACGCTTGCGTCCGGTATCAACACTATCAATGCAAGTGCACAGTCGATTTGTTCCGGTGTAGGTGCCTTGGATACGGCGCTGAATACAGCTATGACGGATGAGGAAAAACAGGCTACGGCGGAGCAGGCCTCGGAAGCGGCGGTTGCAGCCGTGCAGGCACAATTTGATGCCGGACAATATGCTGCAATTTCGGAGCAGGCGGCAAATGCATATGCCACAGTCATGAATAGTCAGGATACGATTAATATGATTTATAATGGTTTGAATGGCAATACGGAATTGAAAAATGCTTTGTTTGCAGCGGGCGTTTTGCCGGCATATCAAACAGCAGCGGCACAGAACCCGGGGTTGACATATGAAGCGTATGTTATAGGTCTGGATGAAACAACGAAAACATATATTTGGGGACAGGTTGATGGAAACCTTAGGGAAATGGCAACACAGATTGCAGCAGGAATCGCATCAAATGGAGCAACCACGATAGGAAATCAGATGGCCGATGCATGTAAAAATGCAGCCGAGACCGCAGCGGGTCAGGCGGCAGGTCAGGCGGTTGTCGCCGGAGCAGAGGGAGCAAAAGCACAGATATCGGCACAGATTAATGCCGTTCAGGATAGTGGTTACAGCCTTGTGACGGGTACACAGGCGCTTGCGGCAGGAACAAGTGCACTTGCTTCTGGTGTGCCGACATTGACAGACGGTGTGTCACAGCTGATTGCCGGAATGTCAACGCTCGCAAATGGCACATCTCTGTTATCTGATGGCGTAAGTCAGCTTGCAGACGGGGCAACAGCGTTGGATGATGGCATGAATCAGTTTAATCAGGAGGCAATTTTGAAACTGGCAAATGCATATAATGGGGATGTGAAAAAACTGGCAGCAAGAATTCAGGCTGTCTTGGAAGCGTCAACAGAGTATGATACATTTACCATGCTGAATGAAGGTGATACGGGTACAACAAAATTTATCATTAAGACAGAGGGGATATCTGCCAAGTAAATTTGCTTATCAGTTAATCCTATATAAACCCTTAGGCACACAGGTGCCTACACTTATCAGTGGGGACCACCGTTTTCGGACGGTGGTCTTTTCTGTGAAAGTGGTTGACATGTCTGTTCAAAACCATAATAATATGAAGAAACAGATAATTGTGGAGCGAGAGTGCGTCTGCGTGGAACCGGTATTATGGGCAACATATGGATATCGTGTATCATTCTACAATCGTCGCTGCATATTTTTGATGAAATCAGAGGAGATTGATATGTTGACGGTGCGTGAGGAACTTGAATGTGCCCTTGTGGGGGCAGAAAAAGTCATAGTCAGTAATCAGATAAGCAAGGATTATAAATATAGAAAGGTTGAGGCGAAACCAGTCATTGTAAAGGGCTGTGAATTATATCAGATATCATGCTATACGGAAAAACAGGTGTTTCAGGAAAATGTTGAGCCAGCGGAGCTTGCAGATAAATTGATGGAACATTTTCCGGATGCACTGTGTCAGATGAATATTTTTACGGCGGAAAAAGAATATGGCTTTAAGATGACCAAAAAAGGCAGACTGTTGAAACAGGTGCAACGCAGACAGCAGATAAAACCGATGTATAGTGTGAACCGGGAAATGGCACATGACCGGAAAAAGAATTATATCTTACAGGAGGGAACTGTGATACCGCCGCTTGTGGATATGGGCATTTTTACAAAAGAGGGAAAAGTCGTAAAATCCATGTACGATAAGTTTAAGCAGATTAACCGGTTTATCGAAATGGTGGATGATGTTTTGAAAGATGAGAAGAAAGAGGTAATTCACATCATAGATTTCGGATGCGGAAAAATCATATCTTACCTTTATTATTTATTATTATCTGGTTGAACTCAAAGGGCGGAAAGCGGATATTGTGGGGCTGGATTTAAAAGCAGATGTCATAGAAAAATGTAACCGGACGGCGAGTAAGTATGGATACGACGGATTACGGTTTGAGCTGGGAGATATTAACGGTTATAAAACGGATGCTCCGGTAGATATGGTGGTGACGCACCATGCCTGCGATACGGCGACGGATTATGCCCTGTATAATGCAGTAAATTGGAATGCCAAATATATTTTGTCGGTTCCGTGCTGTCAGCATGAGGTAAATGGACAAATTGACAGTGAACTGCTGGCACCAGTGATGAAATATGGCATTATAAAGGAAAGAATGTCAGCACTGGTTACGGATGCGGTTCGTGGGTGCATGCTGGAGTATTGTGGTTACAAAACACAGCTTATGGAATTTGTGGATATGGCACATTCGCCGAAAAACATATTGATTCGTGCGGTGAAAGCGAATGTAAGTAAGGAGAAAAAAGAAAAGGCAATTTCTGAGGTGGAACGGATGTGCAGAGAACTCCGGATTGAACCTGCCATATACAAACTTTTAAATAAGACAAAAAATAGTAATGATAAAATGGGCGGTGTATGATAACATAATATAAAAGTATAAAAGTCCGGAGACATTTTGCTTCTTTGGACTTTTGAAAATGGGAGGATATTATGGCAAAACAGAAAAAACAAAAGAATAATAAGGGAAGTATTGGGGCTTCTATATTCGGAATGGTGTTGTTCCTTTTACTGGGAGTGCTTCTTTTCATAACGGATGCGGAATACCTGTTTAGCGAGCCAAGAGATCTGAATGAGATGCTTGCGGCGGGTGAGACGCCTGAAAAGGGTGAGTATGTGACTGTCGGTGTGGATGCGGTTGTGGATTGGTATGCCGAGACGGAACATAAAATAAACGGAATCATTCCGATTGGAAAAGAACAGCATTGTCTGGTGTGGTTGGATGATGAATCCTTTATATCCATGACGGTCAAGGGAAAGAACATCGATAAAGTAAATAAAATTGTACTGGAAACATCATATTTTCTGAATGGCGTGTCAGATGCACTTCCGACTAAGGTCGTTTTCAGTGGTAAAATATCTACTATCGGTTCAGAGGTTTCAGAGTATTATGATGAAGTATTGGATGCTTATGGAATTTATGCGTCAGATGGACTTGTAATTCGCTACGTTACAATAGATACGACCAGTACAAAACTGACTTCGTGGCTTTTGATTGGTGTCTGCCTGCTGATAGCTGTTGTATTTCTGATTACGCTTGTGGTAGCAGTTAAGAATAAGAAGAAAGAAAAAGAGCTGCAGGCTATGTTGGCAGCACAGGCATCTTATGGTAATCCTATGCAGCCGGGTACTGTTTCGTATGGGAATACAAATAATCAGGGTATGGGTGAACAAAACATGCCGTATACCGATGATAATAACAACTTGTACAGATAATTAATATAGAAGAAAAATGTACATATTAAAATCCGTCTGTTTTCCGTGCTGAGAACAGACGGATTTTATATAAAAAACCACATGAAAAAAATAAAAAAAGTTCTTGCATTATACGGATGTATGGATTATAATATCACTTGCTGTGACATTGATAGCGTAGAAGCGGAGGTTGCCGCCTAGTATTCAGGCGGGTTTTTCGTGGAGCGAATGTCAATTAAAGATAACTGGCGACAAGTCACTGTACCAAAAACCATCCGTCAGGAGCAGAATATGCATCCGAGAGAACGGAGATGACGTGGTAAGTTGGAATGTTCATCATTACGACACACACGGGAAAGTTGTACAGTCACCACTTGTCGTACTACAAAAAGTGCGAAAAGGAGGCGGCTTTTTTTATGGCAAGTCAA
>CAMAMD010000039.1 GCA_945836785.1 uncultured Clostridium sp. | reverse complement strand
ATGCATTCCAGATTTTATTTGCAAAGTTACGGCTTGCCTCCACACGCTCCCAGTAGAAACGCATGTCATTGCCCGGTGCATTTCCGGTTACCAGCGTAAATCGGAGTGCGTCAGCACCATACTTATCTATAACCTCAAGTGGATCAATACCGTTACCAAGTGATTTACTCATCTTACGTCCCTGATCATCACGAACAAGGCCGTGGAATAAAACGGTATGGAACGGCAGCTCACCAGTCTGTTCAATAGACGAAAATACCATTCTGATAACCCAGAAGAAAATAATGTCATATCCGGTTACCAGCACATCTGTCGGGAAGAAATAATCCAAATCCTCAGTCTTGTCCGGCCAGCCCAGTGTAGAAAACGGCCAAAGAGCTGATGAGAACCATGTATCAAGTGTATCCTCATCCTGTTTCAGATTTGTACTGCCACACTTTGAACATTTGCAAGGAGCCTCTTTTGCCACAATTACTTCCCCGCAGTCCTGGCAATAGTATGCAGGTATTCTGTGACCCCACCACAGCTGTCTGGATACACACCAGTCTCTGATGTTGTCCAGCCAATTATAGTATGTCTTGTCCATTCTTTCCGGAATAAGCTTGAGCTTACCGGAAACAACTGCTTCCTTCGCAGGCTTCGCCATCTCGGACATTTTTACGAACCACTGTGGCTTCACAAGTGGCTCTACTGTCGTCTTGCAGCGGTCATGTGTACCTACCATATGGGTATGCGGTACCACCTTGACCAAAAGTCCCTGTGCCTCCAAATCCTCTACCATGGCCTTACGTGCTTCGTATCTGTCCATTCCGGCATACTTACCGCCAAGATGATTTATCGTCGCATCATCATTCATAATGTTGATTTCTTCCAGATTATGGCGTTTTCCAACCTCAAAGTCATTCGGATCATGCGCCGGTGTAATCTTCACACAACCTGTTCCGAATTCCTTATCTACATAAGAATCTGCAATTACTGGTATTTCACGGTCCGTAAGCGGCAGTTTTAACATTTTGCCGATAATATCCTGATAACGCTCATCATCCGGATTAACCGCAACCGCAGTATCGCCGAGCAAAGTCTCCGGTCTTGTCGTGGCAATCTCTACAAATCTGCCCTCTTCACCTACAACCGGATAGTTGATGTGCCAGAAAAAGCCATTCTGCTCCTCATGTATAACCTCCGCATCGGAAATAGAGGTCTGACATACAGGGCACCAATTGACAATACGGGAGCCACGATACATATAGCCTTTTTCATACAGCTTACAGAATACCTCTGTAACCGCCTTATTATTGCCCTCGTCCATGGTGAAACGCTCTCTGTCCCAATCGGCTGAAGAGCCCAGCTTCTTTAACTGATTGACGATTTTACCGCCGTACTCTCTTCTCCAGTCCCACACACGTTCCAGAAATTTCTCACGTCCCAGGTCTTCCTTTTCGATTCCTTCCTTCTTCAGGGCCTCAATGACCTTAACCTCCGTCGCAATAGCCGCATGATCTGTACCCGGCTGCCATAATACATTATAGCCCTGCATACGCTTAAAACGGATGAGAATATCCTGCATTGTATTATCAAGGGCATGTCCCATATGAAGCTGTCCGGTTATATTTGGCGGTGGCATCACAATCGTAAACGGTTTTTTGCTTCTATCCACCTCTGCGTGAAAATATTTATTTTCCACCCATTTCTCATACAATCTTCCCTCAATCTCAGACGGATTATATGTTTTCTCCAATTCCTTTGCCATGATGTAAAAACCTCCAATGTATTTGAATATTAATTTTCTATCTTAATCTTGTGAGGAGCAAGTATTTCTGTGATATAACTTTCCATCCCTGCGTTTGCGGACACTGCTGCCCGGAGTGCCGTTTTCGCATTATCCTGAATTTTCTCGCAGGTTGCAATGCGTTCACGCAAATTCTGTCTTCTCACATTCAGACCATGCTTAATCTCTACCATCTCACGCCGGTCTGCGATTGCCCCCACCTGTTTCAGCCATACCTGCGGATCCCGCACACCTATACGTGTCAGCTGTGCTGTCAGTGTATCATGCAAAGTCCGAAGCTCACTGTTTGTCTGATAGTATTTTTTCTCATCCCGGACCATGGTATTATATAACTCCCACCGATATTCCAGTTCCTTAGCGGAATTAATATCAAATTTTTCATATATATAATCCAATGCATTCGTATTATTGATGTATTTTACTTTCACCTTGTTTAACAGCGATATAGCTCTGTTTAATTTTGCATCGGTATCACGAATCTCGTTTTCCAGATTACTATAATGCACATAAAATATTGCAAACGCAATCATCGCCACTGCTCCGATTATCAGTGCATACATAGTCACACTGTTCTTTGTCACAACGGCATACGCAAGCAGACCTCCGCTGGTAAGCAAAAACAGCACCAGAATCGTGATTATGATTCCTCTCAACCGTTCCGCCTTGTCAGCACATTCCAGTCTGTTATACCGCAGCTCTTCTTTCTCTCCCTCCAGATGCCCCATATCACTCTTTAACATGGTGTCGCGCATTTCCATGTCATTGAGATTTTTAATGGTATCAATAACCTCATGATCATAAGTTGCCAGCATATTATACTGTTCAACCGGAAGAAGATTCTCTGATTGTATATAAGTTTGCCTGTTTTTGTCAAGTGTATCTATCTGTTCCGCTGTCCGGTTCAACTCGTTTGCCATGGAAATCGGAAGTTCCTCTATCCTTTGAATATCCGACAGATATTCTGTCACGATTCGATATTCCCGTTTTGCTTCCTCCATATGGGCAGACACATCAATCAACTGTTCGCAGAAATCCTGTACCAGCTTTCTCTCGTTTTCAAGAGCATGCCTTGCCCGCACGGAATGAAGTTCATCGGTATCAATCTCATCCTCTATTTCTTCATTCGCATCCTCAGAACGATTCTCTTCATATTCATTTGTGTCGTCCTGCTCTTCCTCACGCAGAAAGGCTCGGATTCTATCAAATAATTTCATTAAATTGCCTGCTCTCTAAACTCATCTTTCAGCTGCCCTAATATTATATCCATTCTCTTATCGTAATCTATCATATCCTTGTTCATACGATTATAGATTGCTCTCTGAAGCATTGTATAGATTGTCATCTCCCGCACGTCATCATTCGAATCTCCTATCTCCAGCATAAGATTTTCAAAATGGTCATCATCCAGGTCATATTTGCGCATTTCCTGTTTTATCGTGGTCGAATCATTTCCCGCTGCAAATACAAGCAGATACCCACGAAGTGATTCCTCGTTATTATTTAATTCATAGGCTTTGAGGAAATACTGCTTTGCATCCTCCGTGTCCAGATTGTTCGCTGACGCAATCGCCCGGTTATGATATACATTACCCAAAAACACCCGATCCTGAATATCCTGCTGATTTTCGATAATATCATCATAAATAGATGCTGCCTTGATATATCTTCTGTATCCCAGATACCCATCCGCCTTGAGTTTCTTTCTCTGGCTTGCTGTAAGCCGGCGGTACTTCTGCCATGCTTCCACATAGGTTTTGATTTCTTCCGGCTCGTAATAGTCGCCCTCATTTAAGATTTCCACAAGCAGATCCTGTGCAAAAGGTGTCTTATTTGACAATGCGACCAGTTTAGCTGCAAGCTCCGGCATATCGAGTTCATCGCGAATCCAGTCAAACAGCTTATCGGACAAAGCAGATTTACTAATCAGTACCGTGTTATTATATATATAAAAACACAATTCCTCGTAAGTGTTGATTTCCACTTTGGTATTCAAAAATATGAAAGGGTGCGATGCCTCTTTTTTTGTACATAAAATTATTTTTGACATTATACCTCAAACTCCTTACGATAAATCTTATTTGTAGTCGGAAACAGCTTTCCAAATCCCATATCCTTTATAATGACCGCTCCTCTGTGAGGATCTTCAAACTCAACTTCAACTGAGAATTTTGAAGTTTTATTCGGCCGTTTTGGAATTCCGTGCAGTTTCACAACCTCTCTGATTTCCTGTCCCGTCTGCCTGCTTCTGTATATAATCGTCAATTTATCCGTGTCATCCAATATAATATTTATCTTGCCATGTATGTTGTACCACTGACGTCCTCCCAGAACAATCGGAATAAATTTATCATCTTCATCGCCGCTGGAAATGCCGACGTCATACACCACATTTTCTTTTGTTTCCACAAAAAAGCGTTTGTAAAACTCCTCGTATTCACCACCCACGGCCTTATAGCAGGCACCTTTGGTATAGATATTCTGACCTGCGAAAACACGTCTGCCCTGGCACAGAATATTCCTCGACTTGTTCATCCACTTCTCAGAGAAGCCAAGTCCCGTCAAAAACACAGAAGATATGTATGTCTTCTTCATCTCATAATCTGCAATCTTGGCAAACGTAACATCCATTAATATATTATCCCCGCCAAATAATGCCATATTAAACTGCGTCGAGTAATCCTCATGCACCACACTGATTACCTCAGGATCTTTTCCTCTGGTAATATCAATTCTGTAATAATTAAGACCGTCTGCATTATAATCAAACAGCGCCACGCTGTTCACCCACAAATCGCTGCTCTGGTTAAATATATAGTACAATCCGCTGTCAAGATGACTTGTGATTTTTACGCAATCCGCAGGTATCCCAAGTTCCTTATAGAAACCTCCCAGCACCTTAAATAAATCCTTGTTATACTCCGGTATGGTTATAACGAGCTGCTTGACCGTCGCCCCTTCATATCGATACAGGAACGATTCTATATGCATCTTCAACATACGCAGAAACAACTGCCGAAACGTATATTTTGCCCCATCAACATCCACAATTTCCTCGCTTCTGGCATTTCGGTACAATTCGTCGAGAATAACACCATCCTCCTTGAAACGTGCCTCGGAAGCCTCGGAACCCACATACCAGTCCCCTGTTTCCCTGCTATAAAACAGGATATTCGGCATCATATAAGTTTCTTTATTATTTAATTGGTTTACCGTCTCCGGCTCACGCTTGATATCGTTATAAAAACTAATCTGCGTCGAGTCTGAGCACAAATCCATTCCGATATAAAATGCTTCTGCCATACTTTCCTCCATCCGGCATATACAGCCATGCTATTTTTATAGCAAAGTCAGATTTTCCTCAAACAAATGAACCGTATTCAAATATACATCCAATGTCTCAAGCAACTCATTATCCTCTCGCATTTCCTGATTAACCAGCATACTGTTGATAATCTCGAAACGATTTCTGTCCCGTCTGTTAAATTCTTTCGTCTTCAGGGACTCACTCTCAACCACATAGGATGTGCCAAGAATATCATCATCAATACTGTAAACAAGACGCTCGCCATGGAATACCACAAATTCTTTCACATACATACCCGGAATCATCTCATCCACCCGTTCCGTCTTATAGGTAAGCGACTGTCTCGAACCCGTATCAAATGCATACCGCACCGATATCTGTTTGCCCGGATCGCTCTTGTAAATCAGATATGTCTTTAAGAACACATCCTGCGGCAGCTTGATAAAGGATTTAAAGCTCTTATAAAATGGCAATATCTTTCCTGCATCCATAAAACGTCCTACCGTCTCGCTTATCCACTCCCGCTGATCCTCTGTATAGCGGTCAAGCTTGGAGAAATAGGACAACAATGCCATTTTCGAAATCTCGTCGTCAATATTACCTTTCATAATTTCCAGATACAGGCAATTAAATACATTGCCCGGTATCTGCTCATCGAGTATCAGATAGTTTCGGGCTGAAAAGCGCAGGAACGCTTTTACCACAAGACCTCTGCTTCTGCCCTCATAATATGCAGAAAATATATCATAAATATACTCGACATTTCCCATCGCAAACATCATCTGTGCAAGTGTATTTTCAGCCAGCAGAGATACATCCTTCACTCTGTTTCTGGCAATCTTAAACAGATTTGCAAGCTCGTCCAAATCGCCCTTGAAGTGATTCATAATATAGACGAGCATCCGCTCATTTACCTTACCTGTCTTATACAAATGCACACAGATTGCCAGCAGATCCTCATTCAGGAATCCGTTTGAACCTTCAACACCGTAATCAGCAAGACGATACAGCTCCTCGGAGTCAATCTCGTCAAATCCATAAAGTTTAACCGCCTGGAATGCCTTATCAAACATATTCATATCAACCAGATATGCGATAATCGTCCGGGCATTTGCATGATTCAAATATTCGATATCCAATTTGCCCAGATACTTGACCAAAACATCTGCATCCAGATTTTCATGATAGTACTCTATAATATTCAAATATGCCTGCTGCTTATAGTCGTAGGATATTTCCTCACAGTTGACTATATCTCTGGCTGCATTAACCTCAACCGCCTTTTTGTATGTGAAATCTCCGAGCTTCTCATAATTATACAGCAGAACCCGATAATCCCGCGGACTGTACTTGCAGCAGATATCAAGATACGCTTTTTCATCCACAATCCGCTCCAATCTGTACGGAATGGAACCCGCATACCGGTTCCCGGCAGCATCCTCAAAAATAATCGATGCTGTATTTGACAAAATCTCCACATATGCTTCCCCGTTCACAATTGGTACACGCTGAACTTCCTCCAACTCCTGATGTGTGACAATAACAGCTCTGACGCCCTTATTGAAACATACCAGTTTCCGGCGGAATATAATATTAATCAGCTTGCCTGCATAGAGCGGGCTGACTGTCTCCGGCTCAAGGAATTCATCATATAACACAGTCAAGTCGTCACTGACTTTTCCCTTGATAATCATATTTTCCATGAAATCCTGCATGGTCACGCTGTATTCATGGTACACCTTCATATGCTGCGCCTTGTTGTAGATGACATTTGCATACAGATATGCCAGCTCCTGCTCATTTAAGGTGTTCTTATAATTCAGGTACATCAATACCGACTGTGGTATCAAATCATACCTGGAGAAATTCATACTCTTTACAAAGCACTCATTTAAACCAATAAACTTCAGAGAATTTTCCACCGCATCACGATAAAATCTGTGATATTTATTTTCAAGCTTATTCGCACCAATCAACATGGAACAAATACTCTTCAGAACCTCGATATTCTTATTTTTATCGTATATTGCCTCCATGATGCCAAAAATTTTAATATCAAAATCCTTAAATGTTCCCGCCAGACGGATAAACTCATCAATCACCTCATCAGAGATATACTTATGCCGCAAGCCCCAACGAACGGCGGTAATTTCCAAATCCGTAATTTTCTTAAGCAGCAATGGATTATTATTCCAGAGCTCACACAACTCCAGATACATAATGCAACTATTATAGCCGTTCTCATATAAATTCCCGATTTCCTTATATAGTGCCATCGGATCGTTCGTATATGTATCATCCAGGAACAGCAGCAACCAGAAATAAAATATCTTATCCTCCTGGGTTCTGAAATTGCGCTTAATCAAATTTCTGGCTCTGTTAATCGTATCCTCGTCCTTCTTGAGCAACGCTTTCAGATATGCATAATAACACTCCTGACGTGGATCAAGCATCGCATTATCCACATCAGCCTCAATGCGGAGAAATTCCTGCTCAACCTTCACCAGTTCACCCTGCATAATGTTCATATGCATGATTCCGATGCGGTACAAATCCTCTTCCGGAACATAACGTGCCAGATTGCCAAAGGCAAACTGAGAACGTGCCACATACTCCTTAAGCGGGAGTCTGTCCATTCGATAATCCAGATATGCATGGGCCAGCTTTGACACATTCATCTTCACCATATGGTTCCTGTTATTGGAGCGCGGTGACATAGACTGTCTTGTCTGTGGCCGGGACAACACAATCTCCACTTCTATAGTCTGATAGATATTTTCAATGATAATCTTGCCGGAATTTATTCCGTCCGGGATATTCTCAGGTGATATCAGGACATCAAGCGAAAACATATTGGCACAAAAATCAGAGCTGACAATATTTTTCCGTGCAGGAATAATAAAATCAGCCTGTGATTTTACCGTTGAATTCGTATATCCCCATGTATTTTTGCTGATATCAATGGATATTTTCGACAACTCTGTCGGCATTTCCACATTTATTTTTGCTTTCGCGACAGATAAAGTCAGTGCACGTTTTTTATGCACATATACCAAAAACTCCTCCAGTGCCTGATTTACAGAGTTACTCTCCATCAGACTGGAATATATTCTGCTGAGCATCGGATCCCGATTTATAAAGGTACGCTTAAAGTCATCCCGGGTAAAGACTCTAACGGCCTCCCCCCAATTACTTTCAGCCAACGTTGCAAATTTAAACAAATCATCAATCTTCTGATCGCCGTATTTCACATACGGATTCGTAATATCAATATCGTACAGAATCTTAAATTCTCCGCCATCTGTGATAATACTGATATGACCTTTATAATTTTTTCCGGCCTCCAGGCAGGTGGCATCAAATGTATATTTGACATCAAAACGACGATTGATATATGTATGATTGTCGAATCTGAGCATATATCTGCTGTCATACACCATCGCCTTAATCACATGGTCATTTATACTGTTTACGGTAAAGCTCCCCTCGTAAACCGTACCTGATTCAATATTTAATTTTAAGAACTTTTCCGAGATCTCCACCTCAGGTCTGTCAACCTGAAACTCACCCTTCGCGTAATGTTCTACAATCCCTTTCATGTGTTCCTCCAGTCCACGTCATCATTCTCTTAGACTGTTTTTACAGACTTATGTTGAATTTGCCCTTGCCATAAAGTCGAGAGCAAATTATAATATTATAATAACACAACATAGATTATAACAGATGATTTCAAAATTTAAAAGAGATATAGGGGTTATTTATCGAATTTTATGAGAGGAGCCAGAAAAATGAATAAACAAACACTACGGCTGGAACAATACGAAACCGTATTGTACAATTCCAATATGAACCCACTCGGGGTTCCTGAATCCGTCACAAAGGCACTGACCGAAAATCTTTCAAGTGTAATCCGCTATCCGGTTGATTACTATGGCAAGTTAAAAGAATCTATTTCCTCCTATGCAGGATGTGCGGAAGAAAACATTGTACTCGGAAGTGGCTTTTCTGATTTGTTACATCTTTTTATAGCTTTAATCGCACCAAAAAAAGCACTTGTCCCGATTCCGTCATCCGATGAATACGAAAAAGCACTGTCTATATTCGGATGCGAAACCGAGTTTTATGAGTTGGATGAAGCTTCGGATTATGTGCTAAACGTGCAGGATCTGATTGCAAAGCTGAACGATTCCCATGACATGCTTATCCTCGGAAATCCAAACAATCCGACCTCACAGATTATTACAAGAGAGGATATGGCTTCACTCGCCAAAGCATGCAAACAGCACGATATCTTTCTGATTATCGACGAAATGTACATAGAGTTTACGGAAATGTATACCGAGCTCACAGCCGTTCCGCTTACAGATGAATATGACAATATTGCTGTACTCCGCAGCGTTTCCAAATTCTTTTCGGTTCCGGGCTTAAGACTTGCTTATGCCATCATGAATAATCCGGAACATATGGCCGTCATCAATATCACAAGCACACCGAACAATATATCTACTTTGACTGCCATCGCCTGCACGGAAATGTTTAAAGACAAAAGCTACATCAGCCAGTCCCGTTCCCAGATATTCACAGAGCGGAATCTGATCTACTCCGCCATGGCAACCAACAAGCTGCTGAAATTATATAAGCCATATGCCAATTTCATGCTGGTTAAAATATTGAAAACAGATGTGACAGCTAATTCTGTGGCAGCAAACTGTAATTTAAAAGGAATTGTTTTAAGAAACTGTTCCGATATTCGCGGTCTGGATGAACAGTTTATCCGTTTCTGTTTTATGAATCCAAAACAAAATGATTTACTGGTAAATACAATACTGGAGCAGCTATCTTAGCTGCTCCACATTTTTATAAAAATCTCTTTTTATTGCTTCCTTTATCTCATATCCTGAGCCTTTTTCCGGGAGATAAAAGTTTTCATCTATAAGTGTTTTTCTGGTTTCTGCAAGTGAATCTTCGCCATTCTTTAACTTATTCAATATGCCAACCAATTCATCCCAGTTTTTCGCCCAGTAAAAACCTTTTGAAATTGTTTCCGCAAACTTATTAAGATGCGTTTCCTTATAGGTAAAGATAATCGGCTTACCGGTCAGGAAATATTCGGGTATAATGGATGATTCATCTGTAATAAGAACATCAGAGGAATAAAAACTAGCGAGATATTCCCTTTCCTTATCCATTGAAATATTATCTGTCTCTTCATAACAGCTTTTATAATCCCTTACCTGTTGCACAGTCATCTGCCCGCTCGCTATATATTCCGAAAAGGCTTGCGGATGCGGACGAAACAGCATTTCCAATTCCTTATTCTCCTTAAAATATTGAACCATCTTATCTTTATAGTCAAAAAATGTACAATTGTGTTCCTCGGTATTCCATCTCGGAGTCCACATAACACGATATTTTTTGTCCAATCCCTTATATATCCAGCTATCCGATTCACATCCTATATAGTCTTGTGCTTCATCCAGCTTCGGATATCCCGTAAGTAAAACCCGTTCCGACTTATGCACAGCATTGTCAGATACACGTTCCACATAGTATTTTCGCATTTCTTCAAATTCCGCAAAATGAAAATATGTGTTTTTCAAAAACGAAACAGGAAACGATTCCTCCGCAATCATACCTCCCATAAAAGGCATTCCATAATGCACATAACAAAGCTTTGTATAAAGCGCAACCACATCACTCTTATACTGA
>CAMAMD010000038.1 GCA_945836785.1 uncultured Clostridium sp. | reverse complement strand
TAGCAACATACTGTACCTGGCTTGCCGTTTTAAATCCCTCGTTGTATGCCTGCGGAACAATCTGCTTTGTATCCTCAAACGCAAGACGTGAAGAAAGTCTTTTTGACAGGGCTGATACCGCCTCAGTCAACACCTCTTCCGGCTCACAATCCGCCGTATAGGAAATTTCCAGTCCGTTGCGCCATAATATTTCTCCAAGGACAGTCTTTAATGACGCAACAAGCTCCTCGTACCTGTTGTCAAAATCATCATCCAGCTTTTCCAGATATTTGTAATAATCCACGCCCTCCGTAAGCTCTTTCACAACTCCAATCGGCGAAATATAGGATAACGCTCTGCCTGCTGCCGTGATATGTCCGGAACTTACAAGATCATTTTTCAGATTAGATCTGCTCTCGGCAATAATCTCCCGCAATCGTTTCTTATCGTCTATCTTTGAAGAAAACAGAATCTCCTCAATAAGCTCCATGCCTTTATCAACCTTATCATCCAGCATTTTCGCATTCACCAGAAATTGTACACAGTATTTACCATTTTCCTTTCGGTTGGTCACTGTTGTCGCAAATCCGATTCCGCCCGTATGAAGATTTATTTCATTTGCCAGCTCGTTATAGCTGTAATGCTCCGTATCCACATATTTGAATATATCCGTGAGAAGAGAGGCCACAGGCAACTGCTCATAATCCAGGTCTGTCAGATCAAAATTCAAGGTCAGGTAACTGATACCGTTTGTAAATATTTTATGGCTGACTATCTTTACCATCTCTATTTCGGAAAAACGGTTTTTAATTGTCCTTGCTTTCTTATCAATGTCAGATATGGCAAGCATAGGGATTGTCTCCAGCTCTTCCTTCGTGCTCGGTTCGCTCTGATACGCTTTCAGATGTTTTACATCTGCTATCATCTGCTCAATCTCCGCCTCGGACAGTGTAGCCTTGTAAGCAGCAAGCTTTGCCACCTCTTCCGCCTCGGTCTTTGCGTTAAGGCCTTTCTGCGGAACCAGCTGCACATATGTCTTATGATTGTTATCAAGCAGATAGGTACGCAGAATCTGTTCAAAATATCCCTTATCTATCTCCTGCTTCAATTCATCGAACACTTCATTCATAGAAAACAGTTCCAATGCGGTCTTGTCATCATAGAGCCATGTATCAAAGGCATTGAGACCCAGCATAAGTCCCTTCGGGAATCTGCCATAGTTTCCCTCCTTGTGCTTAAACTCATAATAGTTGATAGCCGCCAGCAATGATTTTTTGTTGATACCCTCATCTGCCAGCTTTTTAATTGTCTCATCTATGATTCTGATAAATGCATCCTGGTCGGTTGTGTTTGCATTCTTTGCAATAATCGAAAACGTCGGCTGTTTGATACCGTCATCATAGGAAGAAAATACATCCTTACCGATACCTGCATCTATCAGTGCTTTCTTGAGCGGTGCTCCCGGTGCCACCAGAAGTGCATGCTCCAACACAGAAACTGCCATACAAAGTTTCTTATCCAGACTATGTCCAATCACCACGTTATAGGCAAGATATGTGTTATCCTGCTCGTCATCTACATCTGATAATGAATAGTATTCCGTAAAGCTCTTCGGACTGTCAAAGCATGGTTCATCCGTAAGGGCTGAATCAATATCAAGATATTCATATTTCGAGAGATACTCCCGGTCTATAAAATCAAGCTCCTCCACGCTGTCCATATCTCCGTAAAGATAAATATAACTGTTGCTCGGATGATAATACCGTTTATGAAAATTCAGGAAATCCTCCTGCGTCAATTCCGGAATATATGCCGGATCTCCGCCGGATTCATATCCATATGCCGTATGTTCAAGCAATGATTTCTGAATCACACGATACAGTTGCTGTTCCGGTGAAGAAAAAACACCTTTCATCTCATTATAAACAACACCATTTATCTTCAAATCGCCAGTCTCTTCATCCACCTCATAATGCCAGCCCTCCTGCATCATGATTTCTCTCCTGTCATAGATATTCGGATAAAATACCGCATCAAGATATACATGCATCAGATTATGGAAATCCTGTTTATTCAGACTTGCCACCGGATACACTGTTTTATCAGAATAGGTCATTGCATTTAAAAATGTATTAAGCGATCCCTTACACAATTCTACAAACGGATCCTTAACCGGAAAACGCTTTGAACCACACAACACGGAATGTTCCATGATATGCGGTACACCTGTATCGTCCGCAGGTGGTGTTCTGAATCCAATGGTAAAAACCTTGTTTGTATCATCATTTTCAATTACCATAACCCTCGCCCCGGTCTTGTTATGTCGCAGAACATATCCGGTTCCGTTTACTTCTTTTAACTCCTGCTTTTCAATCAGTGTATACGATTTCAAACATTCTAAATTACCCAAATTAATATCCTCCATCTATTTCATTCATATTTTCTATATAAGATTATCCGGTCCAAAGCTCATCGGTAAAAGCTCCGCCAGTGTTTTTACTATATAATCCGTCTCACTTTTTGCCATTATCACTTGAAATGTATCGGGATTTACGAATTCGCGAAGCACTTGCCTGCACATGCCACACGGAGATGTGTATATATCAGTCTTTGCTATCTGTTCCTCCGTCATACTTTCTTTTCCTGCCACAATTGCAATCGCATAAAATCTGTTATATCCCTCACTGATTGCCTTAAATATTGCTGTCCGCTCCGCACAGTTACCCGGTGAATATGCAGCATTTTCAATATTACAGCCGGTAATAATAACACGCCCCTCCGATATCCCGTTACTTCCCTGTGTTTCAGCCTCAGCCAGAAGCGCTGCCCCCACCTGAAAATGCGAATATGGCACATACGCCTGTTTTCGTGCCTGAAAAGCCATACGTATCATATCTGCTATAACTTCTTCCGATAATATCTCATTCATAAATAAATCTCCTGTATCTGCGTTTTTAAATTCTTATGCAGGCTAATATACCAAAAATTCAACTGTTGCTTTTAATCTGCTGTCTTCAACCCCCGTGAATGTCATCACATACCGTTCCAATGTTTCTGTATCATTCTTATCTGCCAGCTCACCGGAAACACTGTCCGTTTGAATAGCCTCTCTGGCACATTTTATCGTCAGATTTTCATCATATTGAGATTGGTTTTTATATTCTACCCTGATTCTATGTATATCTAAACCTGCCGGTAAATACTCTGCCGCCATCTGAATATAACGTGCATTACTCATATGCCCGTTAAAATCAATATCAGCATGATGCACCCTGACTGTTTCAACATCATGCAATATATCCGGCACCTTAATCTTACGTCCGAGAGAAGTCATCGGATACTTCGGCTCCAAGTCGTACCCACGCATGTCCTCATCTGATATCTTCGTCGGTCTTCCCTCTGTCATATCCATTAACGTCCAGATAGAATCCGCACACACAATATCCTCTCCGGCAGAATCTGTAATTATGACGTTACGATACCCCATCGAGGATGAAAAATCATAAGGCCACGTCTTAACCACAACATCCTCAAACATGACAGGATATCTTTTTATTTCTATGTTCCAGCTGATTGCAAACCATGCCCTTTTTTTCTCCTGCATATATGCAATTCCCCTGCCGATTGACTCGGAATTTATATTCACACAATCCTGTAGAGCATTCATGATACCACTCACCGACATCCGTGAGGTTGCATCTATATCTGAAAATAATATTTTCTTCTCGTATTTGTACATTTTTACCTCCACACAATAAACCGATAATATTATAAATCGTTAATCCCGGATAGTAAATAAATTTTTTTCAGCTTAATTTAATTTGCTAAAAAGTGCATTTTGTATTATATTATTAAATATTAAAATGAATTTTTTATGATTGGTACTATTGATATAACATCTATGAAAACAAGGAGTGATTCCATGAACGAGATTGAATTCTCATCTGTTACACCTGAACT
Organism: uncultured Clostridium sp.; assembly: GCA_945836785.1. The sequence goes on along the minus strand of CAMAMD010000038.1, from coordinate 7,003 downwards.
TGAAAGACTGGCGGCTCTTTGCGAGCGACATGACATTATTGACCCCACACTCTATACGAAATACGAAGTGAAACGTGGTTTAAGAGATTTGGACGGCAAAGGCGTTCTGACAGGACTGACCGAAATATCCACAATCAATTCCTCCCGTATGATAAACGGAGTTTCCACACCGATTGAAGGTGAACTTTATTACAGAGGCATTAATATCTTTGATCTGGTACATGGTTTTACAAGTGAAGACAGATTCGGTTATGAAGAAACCGTATATCTTCTTCTGTTCGGTGAACTGCCAAACAAACAGGAATTAAGTGATTTTCAACATCTGCTTGGTTCTTACAGGAAGCTCCCGCATCACTTTGTTCGGGATGTTATCTTAAAAACGCCAAACAAAGATATCATGAATGCACTGGCAAAAAGCATCCTGACATTAAGCTCCTACGACTCTAACACAGCGGACACATCCATTCCGAATGTTCTACGTCAGAGTATTGAGCTGATTGCCAATTTCCCGGCATTGGCTGTTTATTCATATCTTGCTTACAGACATTATGACCTGGGGCATGGTCTTTATATTCATCAGTCAAAGCCTGAGCTGTCCACTGCTGAAAATCTGCTTCGACTGCTGCGTCAGGATAAGAGTTACACAGATACAGAAGCAAAGGTTTTAGATCTGGCTCTGGTACTCCATGCCGAACATGGCGGCGGTAACAACTCAACCTTTACCACCCATGTTGTCACATCATCCGGCACAGATACCTACTCTTCCGTTGCCGCCTCACTCTGTTCGTTGAAAGGGCCGAAACACGGTGGTGCCAACGTCAAAGTAAAACTCATGTTTGACGATCTGAAAGCTCATGTAAAGGACTGGAAAGACCTGGATGCAATTCGTGCCTACCTCTGCGACCTGCTTGACAAGAAGGCATTTGACCACGCAGGGCTCATCTATGGTATGGGACATGCGGTATATTCCATCTCTGATCCGAGAGCAGTTCTTTTTGAACAGTTTGTCGGAAAGCTTTCCGAAGAAAAAGGCATGCAGGATGAATATGAGCTATATGTAAATGTGGCCAAACTCGCCAAGGAAGTCATTGCGGACAAGCGCAAGATTTATAAAGGCGTCAGTCCGAATGTTGACTTCTTCAGCGGCTTTGTTTATACCATGCTTGGACTGCCGGAAGAGCTTTTCACGCCGCTCTTTGCAGTGGCTAGAATTGCAGGCTGGAGTGCACACCGTATTGAGGAATTAACCAACGCAAATAAGATTATCCGTCCGGCGTATATGTCCATCGCAGAACCACAGACCTATGTACCGCTGGCAGAACGACCATAATACAGTCATAAAAAAATGGTGCCGTCACATGAATGTAATCCGGTATGGCTATATGTATATTCCGGAAAACCCACTCTCGCTCGTTGCTCACGCAGCGGTACTAAGCTCGACCTAAAGCGGCTGTCGCACGAAGGTCATATGGCATGTATATATGGATAATGTAGGAAAACCGTTTGTGAACGCCGGCACTTAGCGAGATAGAAAAGTCCCCAACTCTGTAATACACAATGTGTAAATTACAGAGTTGGGGACTTTTATGTCGAGCTTAGTACCGCTGCGTGAGCAACCGAGCGAGAGCGGGTTTCCCGAATTATCCATATATACATGCCATATGACCTTCGTGCGACAGCCGCTTTATATCTCGCTAAGTGCCGGCGTTCACAAACGGTTTTCCTCCATTATACATATAGCCATACCGGATTACATTCATGAGACGTTTCAACGAATCACGAGGTTTGCTCCGTCATAGTCGAGTGTAATTGTGTCACCCGCATGAAGTGTATTGCCGAGTATGCTCCTTGCAACGAGTGTTTCGACATTCTTTTGCAGATAACGCTTCAGAGGTCTTGCACCGTAATGCGGATCATAACCCGCCTCAATGATATGATTGATGGCAGCGTCGGTCAACGATAACTTAAGCTCCTTATCTGCGATTCTTTCATTCAGGTCATGGAGCAACAGGTTCACGATACCACTGATGGATGTCTTATCAAGCGGCTTAAACATGATGGTCTCATCCAGACGATTCAAAAATTCCGGTCTGAAATGTCCACGCAGACTGTTCATAACCTTCTCAGCACAATCTGGCGTGATATTTCCATTCGCATCTATGCCCTCCAGCAGATATTCCGAACCGATATTGGACGTCATGATTAAAATTGTATTCTTGAAATCCACAGTCTTGCCCTTGGAATCTGTTATACGTCCATCATCCAATACCTGTAACAGCACATTAAATACATCCGGATGTGCCTTTTCAATCTCATCAAACAATACGACCGAGTAAGGCTTTCTTCTGACCGCCTCTGTAAGCTGTCCGCCCTCATCATAACCAACATATCCGGGAGGCGCTCCAATCAGTCTGGCAACACTGTGCTTCTCCATATATTCACTCATATCGATACGAACCATATTGGATTCATTATCAAATAATGCCTGTGCAAGGGTCTTTGCCAGCTCTGTCTTACCGACACCGGTCGGCCCCAGAAACAGGAATGAACCGATAGGTTTCGTCGGATCCTTGATACCTGCCTTAGAACGAATAATCGCATCACTGACAAGCTCCACCGCCTCATTCTGACCAATTACCCTCTTGTGAAGTTCATCCGCCAAATGCAATGTCTTGTTTCGTTCACTCTCTGTCAGCTTGGCAACCGGAATACCTGTCCATTTAGAAACAATTTTAGCAATCTCTTCATCGGTCACACATTCATGTACCAGACTGCGTTCCTTTTCGGACGCATTGCTCTCCAGCTCTTCCAGTTCCTTTTTAATCTGTGGAAGTCTGCCATACTGCAACTCGGCTGCTTTTTCCAGATTATAGCTTCGCTGTGCTATCTGGATTTCATTTTTTACATCCTCCAATTCCTCACGCAACTGTCTGATATGCTCTACGCCTTTCTTCTCATTTTCCCATACTGCTTTCATTTGCTTGGACTGCTCTTGAAGCTCCGAAAGCTCCTGACGCAAAGTTGCAAGTCTTTCCTGACTCAGATGGTCATCCTCATTCTTTAACGCAGCTTCCTCTATTTCCATCTGCATAATCTTTCTCGATATTTCGTCCAACTCAGCCGGCATGGAATCAAGCTCCGTCTTAATCATGGCACAGGCCTCATCCACCAGGTCAATCGCTTTATCCGGCAGGAAACGATCCGTAATATACCTGTTTGACAGGGTAGCCGCACTGACAAGTGCACCATCGCTTATTTTAACACCGTGGAATACCTCGTAACGATTCTTGATACCTCTCAATATAGAGATGGTATCCTCCACCGTCGGTTCATTGACCATGACAGGCTGGAAACGACGTTCCAGTGCAGCATCCTTCTCGATGTATTTTCGATATTCATCCAGCGTGGTTGCACCGATACAATGCAACTCTCCTCTGGCAAGCATCGGTTTCAACATATTTCCTGCATCCATGGAACCCTCTGTCTTACCTGCGCCGACAATAGTATGAAGCTCATCAATAAACAGAATAATATGTCCGTCCGAGTTTTTAACTTCATCCAGAACTGCCTTCAACCGTTCTTCAAACTCACCGCGGTACTTCGCTCCAGCAAGCATTGCACCCATATCAAGTGCAAATATTTCCTTGTCCCGCAAAGAAGCCGGCACATCTCCACTCACAATACGCTGTGCCAATCCCTCAATTGCTGCCGTCTTACCGACACCGGGCTCACCTATAAGCACAGGATTGTTTTTCGTCTTTCTGGAAAGAATACGAATAATATTTCGTATCTCCGTATCTCTTCCGATAACCGGATCCAGTTTCTGTTCTCTTGCACGTTCTACCAGATTGTAACCATATTTGTTTAATGTATCGTAGGTTGCCTCAGGATTATCACTTTCCACGCGCTTATTTCCACGCACCTCGGCAAGCACCTCAAGGAATTTATTACGGGTAATTCCATATCCCATTATGAGTCCCTTGACTGCCTTATTCATCTTCTCAAGGATACCCAGGAACAAATGCTCAACAGATACGTAGGCGTCACCCATCTGCTTCGATTCTTTCTCTGCCTGAATCAAAGCCTTTGAAAAGTCAGGGCTGGTAAATAATTTACCGCCTGATACCTTCGGCCGATACGCAACCAGTTTCTCACTCTCCTTCGCAAAACTGTCCACGTTAATTCCCATATTTTCAAGAAGCTTTGCAATCAGACTATCATCTACCGTAAGCAAGCTGTAAAGCAGATGCTCCTGATCAATCTCCTGATTGTTATATTCGTATGCCAGCTTCTCGCAGTTTTCAATTACTTCCAAAGATTTTCTTGTAAATTTTTCTGCATCCATAGTTCTATCCTCCTTACACAAGTCAAATTATCCCTAACGGATTTTCATAGCATATAGCAGCATAGATTAATTATTCTATCTGTTCTATTTCAAATATAACACATTAATTTAATTTGTCAACTATTTTTTTCAAATATCGGCAATACAGAAACAATGCTTAATCCAAGTGATATCCCCATACCGATGAGTGGGAAATATTCAGACCCAATTGACAGATATGTATTCAGTATGCCCATTCCTCCACCGATGATAACCGCTGCATACCATGCCGGTTTCCAAACCTTACGCTTGCCATGAAACCAGATTGCCATGAACAGCGGGAATACAATGCCCGGAGTGTAGATTGAATACGCGCCTGTAAGGAGCCCAATTATATCGCTTTTAAAAAGTGCAATCAAAAGAGAGGCCACACCAAGTATTCCGACAATAACACGAATCTCATTGACTTTATCCCGTTTCAACAAATCATACTCCACAATCGAGGCTGCATTAATCAGGCATGTATCAGCGGAGGACAACAATGTCGAAATAAGTGCGAGGCACAAAATAACCGCTATCGGAGCCGGCACGACATTATGAATAATATACAGCAATGGATTCTGTCCGCCGATATCTCCAACATTTGAAACAACCCACATACCTGTCAGGGTAATAACTGCACTGAAAAACACCAGACAAACGCCTGATACAAATGCAGCTTTCTTTGCTGTCTTTCCGTCTTTGGAAACCAGATTTCTTGATATAATATCCGGGCCCAGAAAATAAGCTCCACCGGTGATAAAAAATAGATTCATCCAGTCCAGCATATTAAAATCTTTATTTAACAAACGAACATTTGAAATTATCTCCGCATTATTCTGTCCTTTACATGTAAACAGATAGATAAAGGTTGCAAGAACGCCTATGGCAATAAGCCACGATTGGATTGCATCCGTTTTGATAACCGAAAGCTGTCCTCCCACCAATGTATATAATATTACAATGGCAGAAATGACAATGACCAGATTTCTCTGATTTACACCAGTTACAACAAAAGACATGATTTTAGCAATGGATACAATCTGTGCTGCGATAATTCCAACCCACGACACCGCAATAATCAGTGCAAGCAACGTCTTACCGCCCTTACCCACCGTTTTCATTGCGACATCCGGCAACGTATTGGCATCTAATGCACGAATTTTCTCCGACAAAAGAACAGACTGCAGAATCAGACCGATTGTACCGACGCCAAGCCACCAGAATGCCGGAAAACCAATCTGCACAACCCTATCAGTCATTCCGATTGTTGCCGATGCGCCAATCATTGTTGCCATCAGAGATAAAAATACGAAAATAAAGCTTTGCCTTTTTCCGGCAACAGCATAATCTTCAAAGGTTTTAACCTTAAATGCATCAAAAACACCCACACCAATCAAAATTAAAATGTAAATTATTATCGCAATTAACATCATGTCAACTTCCTTTCAATTGTCCATTTGCATATTATATTTTATTGCTGTATATGAAACGGAGATGAATTATAGTGAAATACTGATATCGCCTGATAATAGATATTCCTCTGTGCCATCATCATATCGAACCAGCAGTCTGCAGGCATCATCTATCCCAAGGACCAGTGCATCACGGCTTTTCTCCCCATCATTTACGGTAATCCGTCTGCCTATCACAAAGCAACGTGTCCGATACTTTTCAATATAGTCACATTGATTTTCTGCTTTGTAATATTCCATAAAATGGTTCAAAAATTCCGCTGCAAGACGGTTTTTCACATCACTGCCTGCTTTCTCGAAAACAGCCCCCGCAACATGACTGATATCCTCTGGGAATCCACCTTCCGGATAATATACATTCAGCCCTGCGCCGAGTACCGCATACTCCAACAAACCATTTTCCAGGCTAAATGATGCATCTGTCAGGATTCCACAGACTTTCTTGCCGTCAACATAAATATCATTTACCCATTTAATCTGTGCTTTCCGTTCAGAAACAGCTTCTATTGCCTCACACATTGCCACCGCAGCCATCGTTGTAATCCTAACAGCCTGTTTCGCAGTATATTTGTCCGGTCTTAACAGCAGACTCATATATATTCCGCTTTTGCCCGGAGAGTAAAAACTTCTTCCATAGCGTCCGCGTCCCTCTGTCTGCTCATTAGAAACCACAACAAACCCTTCCGGCAGCCCACTAACCGCTTTCTCATATACATATGTATTTGTTGATTTTACGGTAGGGTGTACGGAAATATCCATTTTGAGGCATTCCGGTTTCAAATATTTTCGGATTCCCTGCAAAGACAGTATATCTGTTCCGGGTGAAAGACAATATCCCCTGTTCGTAACCGCACTTATCTCATAACCTTCACTTTGCAGTGCTTTCACCGCTTTCCACACAGCAGCTCTGGATATGCTGAATCTCTGTGCGATTTCTTCACCCGAAAAATATATTCCTTTATTCGATTCAAATAATTCTAATAATCTTTCCTTTGTTTTCATATAAATCACCTGCGCTATGGTTATATCATATGGAGTTTGTATTGTCAACTACAGTCAAAGTGCAGGTTGACAATACAGAATAGAAAAGGGAACCATATCTGACATATGCCGATACGATTCCCTTTCTCTATTTCGTAAAAGCATCCCTAAAGGGGTGTAATTG
>CAMAMD010000037.1 GCA_945836785.1 uncultured Clostridium sp. | reverse complement strand
AAACATATAGGAAGCCAGGCTTATAAATCCACACATAATAGTTAAAAGCATAATTTTCTGATAAAAGGAGGGCTTTTGTATTGCAATAACAAAAATAGAAACGAGGCCAACAAGGGCAGCCACGCCCTGAACACAAATCAGAATCGTTAAAATCGACACAGATACCCCTCCTTTCAATTATTAGGGCAGTCCAACAGAGAATGTATCATCTCCAAAAGCTTGTTGATATCAACCGGCTTTGAAACAATTCCATCCGGCGGAACCTTCGCACAGGCAGTTGTCACCTCTTCCTTCGACAATGCCGATGCCATAATAACAGGTATCTTCTTTGTGCTCTCTCTCTTTTTCAAGATAGTCAGAACACTTCTTCCGTCGTACAACGGCATAAAATAATCCAAAATAATCAAATCAACCTTATGGTTCGTCAAATATTCCATGGCAGTTTTACTTGAATTTACTGTCAACACCTTATAATATTTTGATAATTTTGCTTTGGATATTTTCAAAAATTCCACATCATCATCCACCATAAGAATCGTCTTATTACTCTTATAGGCATCATATTTTTTTAGTACTTCCTCAATCTTTGCCACCAGTGTTTTTCGAAGAACAGGCTTGACCAGGTAGGCGTCAGCCCCCCTGCCAATACATTTAAGCACAGTGTTCTTGTCTTCCATTCCCGTCAAAAAGATAACAGGAATTCTGCTCCACGCTTTATTCTCCTTCATCCTGTCAAAGGTTTCAATTCCTGACATCTCGGGCATAGTAATATCAAGCAGGATTAAGTCCGGAATTTTCGCATGTAGAAAATCCAGCAATTTTTCTCCTGACGAAAGCAAAGTCAGCTTATAACCCGGCTCTGATTCGAGATACTTATTCAAAATAAATCTAGCTCCGTCGTCATCATCCACGACAACAATATGTTTTACTCCCATCGAATGCATACCTCTCAACCCATTATTTCATCACATTAGTTCTCTTTGTAATAATTAATCAGGCAACCTGCCAATATAATGTCTCTTTCATCGTCTGTCAAAGCTCCCAGTGAAAGGGATATTTCCTTCATGTTATTATTTACAACATACGCTTTTATGACGTCATCCTTATTCTTAATCGCCTCAGTAATATTTGGAATAAATACATAATCATCCACCGAGAATGCATAATCCTCGTCCATGACAAATGGCAGCATACCCCAGTTAATCAAGTTAGAACGATACCGTTTTGTCGCATATTCCTTTGCGATATTTGCCCATCCTCCGAGCACCTTCTGACATGAAGCAGCCTGTTCTCTCGCAGAACCATCCCCCGGCTTCACCGCAAAAATCGTACTTCCGTATCCAAGCTCTTTTCCCTTGACATCCGGAAACTGTGCCTTTATGGTATCGATGATCTTTTTCATCTCATCACTGGTCTCGCACAGACAACTTCCTGCCTCGCGCGTTCTCTCATCTTTTTGAATGGCTTTTGCTCTTCCAACATACTCCGGATCCTTTCTGGATAATGTAAACTCAGCCAATCCCAAAGGATTTGAGCGGTAAGAAGAAGTTTCGCCGGACGGAATCAGCTCATCCGTTGTGGTTACCGGATCATGAATCACGGATGCCACCTTAAGCAGAAGGTTATCCGTAAGTGCAATCATCTCCGGCCAGTCCTTAATATTCGGACCAAACTTGATTTCCACAGAAGGATCTGCTTTTCCGACGCCGTTGTATACTCTGTTCTCATAAATTGTCTTGTCAAAGAAATACTTTGGTGAAGTATACTCTACATCTATATCCGTCGCCGCTGTCAGATATCCCTTATTCACCGCTGTAGCAGCAATGGAACGCGCATCCATCAATGCCACGGAAGAAATCTGGCCGTTCTGAATCTTGGATCCCTCTCTGTTCGGGAAGTTTCTTGTCGAGTGTCTGATACTAAATGCATTATTTGCAGGTGTATCTCCAGCTCCGAAGCAAGGACCGCAGAATGCAGTCTTTACAACTGCTCCGGTTCCGATAATATCTGCCAGTCTGCCATTCTTTGCCAGCTCCATATAAATCGGTGTACTTGCAGGATATACTGAAAGTGTAAATTCGTCTGCTCCGATATAATGTCCCCGCAGAATGTCAGCCGCGTCTACGATATTCTCGTATCCGCCTCCGGCACAGCCAGCGATAATTCCCTGCTCCACATAAAGCTTTCCGTCTCTCACCTTATCCTTCAATGTGAAATCTATCTTTCCGTCCAGTGATACCTGCGCGCGTTTCTCCACATCATCAAGAATATCCATCAGGTTATCTTTCAACTCATCAATTGTATAAACATTACTTGGATGGAACGGCATTGCAATCATAGGTTTAATCTTTGACAAATCCACATATACTACACCGTCATAATATGCCACAGAGCCCGGATTCATCTCTTTATATGCCTCCGGTCTGTAATGTACTTCATACCAGCGTTTGATTTCATCATCTGTTTTCCAGATTGAGGACAAACAAGTTGTCTCCGTTGTCATAACATCGATTCCGATTCTGAAATCAGCCGAAAGTTTGTCAACACCAGGTCCCACAAACTCCATGACCTTATTTTTCACATAACCACAGCCGAATGTTGCTCCGATGATAGCCAAAGCCACATCCTGCGGGCCGACGCCCTTTGTCACTTCGCCATCCAGATAAATCGCAATAACACCCGGTTTTGCAACATCATAAGTTCTCTTTAACAACTGCTTTGCCAGCTCGCCGCCACCCTCGCCGATTGCCATGGTACCAAGTGCTCCATAACGTGTATGGCTGTCGGAGCCAAGAATCATAGCTCCACACTCTGCCAACATCTCACGGGCATACTGATGAATAACAGCCTGATGAGGAGGCACGTAAACTCCACCGTATTTCTTTGCACACGAAAGACCAAATACATGATCGTCCTCATTAATCGTTCCTCCGACTGCACAAAGAGAATTATGGCAGTTCGTAAGCACATATGGAATCGGAAATTCTTTCAATCCCGATGCTCTTGCCGTCTGTATGATTCCAACAAATGTGATATCATGAGAGGTCATTTTATCAAATTTAATTTTAAGCTGCTCCATGTTATCCGAGGTATTGTGTTTCTCCAAAATACCATAGGCCATTGTATTCTTTGCAGCATCCTCTTTTGTTGTTGTTACGCCCTTGGATGCCAGAATTTTGTCTGCTTCCTGTGTATCAGCCACAAGCTCTGTTCCATTTAATAAATAGGCTCCTGTGTCATAAAGTTTAATCATGCTATCTCCTCCATCTTTATATTAATAGGCCAGGATGTAGGTTTCACCATCATCCAGACTTACGCCTTTTGAATTACCAACATTATAAGCATCCGCATGAGCCAGAATGGATGTCCTTGCTGAAAGATAATCCACATCATTGCTCTCTGCTCCATTTACATAATAAGTTCCGCCAAGCTCCTGACAATAGGACACCGTAGTCAGGCTGCTGCCGTCAAACTGCACCAGACTGTATTCATCTCCCGCCGTTCTGCCGAACGCAACCGGAAAACCAATCAGATTACTGTCCCGGCAAAAGCTTTTGACATTTACAAAATTAATAAATTTACATTTGCCGTCTACATACGCATAGATAAAGCATCCAATGTAATCATCATCCTGATGTGCACTGTTATATAAAAACATTTCCGGAACCCCGTCACCATCTATGTCGTGAAGTACCAGACTATCCGGTTTCAAATTATCATACTCATAATCCAATATATACTGGCCCGTCTCAAAGGTCATAAGCTCCGTCTGAAGAGTATTTTCCACATTTTCAAGGCAATCAATATATGCCAGCTGCCAGTCCTCCGCCAACCGTTCTTTCAGTGCAGTCAAGTCGAAGTCCTCTCCATAGCATGCCTCTATGCTGTCCATCAATGCTATTGCTCTCTTTTTATCTCCATCGGTAATATATGACTCCAACAGCGATTCATAATAGGTTTTTCCGGTTTCATATGCCTGTGCGTACAGGCTGTCAAACATCCCCTTGTACAGCGTATCACTTTCATCAAGTATTACCGCCCTGCATAACTGTATCGTTTCAAAGTATTTTTCTTTATTGTAATAATCCTCTGCTTCCGTATAAATGTTCCGATATAACTGCACACATTGAACATTATTTCCGATAACCGCTGCATAGTTGTACGCATCTCCCGCAGACTGTCCTGATACAGTAGACGCAAAAGCCATCATCTGCTCTGCCGTGAGATTTCCATCCAAAAAGCTCTGATATTCCTCATTCAACAGCTCGATCAACGCCTGCTCTCTATCCTCATTTTTCATCCTCTGCTGCACCATGCGAAGTTGATCCAGCATAGCATAAAATGTGCTATTATCGTATCCCGTACTTGCCTGATGCAACGCCTTCACGGTTGCCTTATACTCATTATAGCTTACCGTTCTCAAATATTTGTCAGATATCGTACCAGACTCGTCAATTGCATTGATAGCGTCAAAGGCTGTTGCCGTCTCACTATACGATAACTCCCCTGCTATATAGTCCTGACATAAATGTACTGCATAATTCTCCAGATTATTTTGAACCACATTTTTCTGCCGTTCGTTTAACTTTTCATAATATGTCTGTACACGTTGCCACTGTCCGTCTTCTATGTCATCAAAAACCTTTTGTGTCTTATAATACGGATTTATAAAAATAACCATCGCCAGAACTTCCAAAACCGTAATGACCAGCGATACTACAATGATGTTCTTCCATGTCTTTTTCATCAGTACCACCCCCCTATTCCGTTTCTTCTGTCCCGGTTTCGGACGATTGTGTATCTGCATCGGTGTCCGTTGCCACGGTACCCGCATCAAAGGAAACTTCAACGTTCGCATCTGTCGGTGTCAAAGTCGGTCGCTGTACAGCCGCATCCGTTCCCGTAGCTATCTCCGGGAAATTCATCTGCGTATCTGCATTGCCATGTTTTTTATATCCGGGGAACAGCACAAAAAAGATAATACCAAGTACAACAGCCATCATTCCAAGCACAGCTGCTATTATTGCCAGAACACCTGCCGTCTTCACAGCACCCGATGCCCGATCTGCCGGTCTTACGGAAAAAACCTCGTCCTCATCTTCCAAGATATCCTCATCTTCCGATATTTTCCCGTCCTCCGATATATTCTCATCTTCAACTTCTACCGACGATTCCGCTGATTCTTCTATTTCTTCAAGCGGTGCATCGTTCTGTAATTCTTCTTCCGGTTCCTGTTTTCCCCCATATTCTGCTTCTTCCTGCATCCGCAGAACATCCGCAACGATTCTGTCCGTCTCTTCCATCATCCTTGAATACTCGTCCGAATCCTGCGTTATATTTATTTTCTCATCATCCGGCGTCTCTTCTTTAAGCGGTTTTCCGCATATTTTACAGACCGTATCTTCGTCTGCATATATCATTCCACAACATTTTTTACTCATGTTCTTCTCCTTTATAAATCACCATAAACCCTTATGATTATAACAATTTCGTGTTAATTGTTCAAGGAATAATATAATTTGTTAAGAAATGCCAAGAAACTCTTTACTTTTCCATTCATAATGTTATAATTATTTGAGTTTTGCTAATTTTTAATAAGTAACATGTTTTTTCATTGTAATAATTGCAATCGGTTCTAACCATGCCGGTTGTCAGGAATAGGAGTTGTTTATGAATAAGAACATCGAAATCAGATGGCACGGGCGCGGAGGTCAGGGTGCCAAAACAGCAGCACTCTTGCTGGCTGATGTTGCATTTAACACCGGCATGCATGTTCAGGGATTCCCGGAATATGGTCCAGAACGTATGGGTGCTCCAATCACCGCATACAACAGAATCGGAAGTTCCCCAATTCGGGTACATTCAAACATCTATAATCCGGATTATGTAGTAGTGGTAGACGAGACACTTCTGCACGCTGTCGACGTAACACATGGGTTGAATCCGGAAGGTGCCATTATTATAAACACATCCAGATCAAAAGACGAAATCATCCCATTATTGAACGGTTACGCAGGTTCTGTCTATACAATAGATGCCCGCAAGGTTTCCATGGCAACACTGGGAAAATATTTTCCAAACTCACCGATGCTTGCATCTATCGTAAAAGTAGCAAATATTATGGACCAGGATGTATTCCTGTCACAGATGGAAGCCTCCTATAAACATAAATTTGCGAAAAAACCAGAAGTAATCGAAGGTAACATGAACGCTCTCCGAATGGCGTTTCAGGAGGTGAAATAATCTATGGCACAGGCAACTGATATAACAAAAATAAATGAACACAGTCCCTATTACGATATAACGCCGGGCAACCAGATTTACGGTGGTGGCGGTTCCCGCAAATTCAACACCGGAGAATGGCGTACCCAGACACCTGTCATCGACTGGAATAAGTGTACACAGTGTCTCCTCTGCACGCCGGTATGTCCGGACAGCTCAATCCCGGTTAAGGATGGAAAAAGAGAAGATTTCGACTACGACCACTGCAAGGGCTGCGGTATCTGTGAGAGAGTGTGCAGTTTTGGTGCTATCACTATGAAGGAGGGGTTATAAAATGTCTATTCGTGAAAGAATGTCCGGCAACGAGGCGGTTGCCCATGCAATCAAACAAATCAATCCTGATGTTATGGCTGCATTTCCGATTACTCCTTCCACCGAAATTCCGCAGATGGTTTCAACCTTTATCGCAAATGGTGAAATTGATACGGAATTCATCCCGGTAGAATCCGAGCACAGTTCCATGAGTGCAACCATGGGTGCCTGTGCGGCAGGTGCAAGAGCAATCACAGCCACATCTTCCTGTGGACTCGCTTTCATGTGGGAGGTTTTATATGTAGCAGCTTCCGACAGACTTCCTGTCGTTATGGCAGTCGTAAACCGGGCACTGACCGGCCCTATCAATATCAATTGCGACCATTCGGACAGTATGGGTGCAAGAGATTCAGGATGGATTCAGATTTATGCAGAGAATAACCAGGAAGCATATGATAATTATATTCAGTCTTTCCGAATTGCTGAACATCCGGATGTCAGGCTTCCATTTATGGCTTGCCAGGACGGCTTTATCACAAGTCACGCAGTTGAAAACATTGAGCTGATAGAAACTGACAAGGTAAAAGCTTTTGTGGGCGATTATAATCCGGAACACTATCTGCTGGATGCAGATATGCCGATGGCCATCGGGCCTTATGCAAATTCCCCATTTTATATGGAAACAAAGATGAATCAGCGTCTTGCCATGAAAAATGCAAAGAAAGTAATCCTTGAGGTTGCCGCAGAATTTGAAAAGATATCAGGCAGAAAATATGGTCTGTTTGAGGAATACAAATTAGACGATGCCGACTATGTAATTGTCATCATGGGATCAGCAGCCGGAACCACAAAGGATGCCGTTGACCATCTCAGAGAAAAGGGAATCAAAGCCGGTCTTCTTAAGATTCGCGTCTTCCGTCCATTCCCGGGTGAAGAAATTGCAGCTGCATTAAAAAATGCGAAAGCGATCGCCATCATGGATCGTGCCGAAAGTTTTTCAGCTTATGGCGGACCTGTTGGGTCAGAATTAAAATCCGCTCTGTATGATGCAAAAGTAACAGCCGAGACAGTGAACTATTTCTATGGTATCGGCGGACGTGACTACACAGTGGAAAATGCACTGGATATCTATCAGGATTTGATTGATATTGCTGACGGCAAGGCAAAACCGGAACAGTTTAAATATATCGGTCTTAGAAAGTAACGGAGGGATACAGGATGTCATTTAATTTTAAAGAAGTTATGAACAAGCCGGAACGTCTTGCTCCGGGACATAGAATGTGTGCAGGTTGTGGCGGTACAATCGCAGTCAGAACCGTGCTCCGTGCTTTAAAGCCGGAGGATAAAGCTGTCATCGGAAATGCAACCGGATGTCTTGAGGTGTCAAGCTTCATGTACCCGTACACCGCATGGGAGGACAGTTATATCCATAATGCATTTGAAAATGCCGGTTCTACCCTTTCCGGTGTAGAAAGCGCATACTACGCACTCAAGAAAAAAGGAAAAGTAAAAGATAATTATAAATTCATCACCTTCGGCGGTGACGGCGGAACATATGATATCGGTCTTCAGTCATTGTCAGGAGCCATGGAACGTAACCACGATATGGTTTACGTATGCTACGATAACGGTGCCTATATGAACACCGGTATCCAGCGCTCATCCGCAACGCCAATGTATGCGGATACCACCACTACGCCTGTCGGTTCCCAGTCAAACGGAAAAATGCAGAACCGTAAAGACTTAGCATCCATTATCGCAAATCATGATATTCCGTATGTGGCACAATCCACTTTAATCGGAACCATGAAGGATCTGTATGAGAAAGCAGAAAAAGCCATCTATACGCCGGGAGCAGCATTCTTAAATGTCATGGCTCCGTGTCCACGCGGATGGAGATATGATACACCAGATATTATGAAAATATGTAAGCTGGCTGTTGAGACGTGTTATTGGCCGTTATTTGAGGTTGTAGAAGGTAAATGGATCCTGAACTATGAACCGAAGAAGAAACTTCCTATCGAAGACTTCCTGAGACCTCAGGGCAGATTTAAGCATCTCTTCAAACCTGAAAACGAGCATTTGCTTGTTCAGTACCAGCAGGAAGTTGACCGTCGCTGGGAAGAGCTGCTCTTCAAGTGTTCAAGATAATATATTGATATATGTATACGAGACATAAAGCACCCCTGTTCTGCAATTTACACTTTGTGTATTACAGAACAGGGGTGCTCTATGTCTCGTATATTATTATCCTCTCAGCTTATGATGTTTTAGATAAAAGTGCAACACCAGCTTTTCCGGGATACGTTTTAGCACAATCTGAATCTCCTCGTGCTTTGCAATCGGCTGTACAAGTACGCTGCGGATTCCCGCATTGTTTGCCCCCCATATATCCGTAAATATCTGATCACCTACAAACATGGTATTTTTTCTGTCAGTTCCCATCAGATCCATCGCGTTGATATATCCTTTCGCGGAAGGCTTTCCCGCCTTATAAATATATTTTGCTCCCAGCTTTTCATTAAAACCGGCAACCCGTGCCTCGTCATTGTTGGACAGAAAACAAACCTGAAACCCCATAGACATAAGTCTTTTTATCAGTGCTGTTGCGTGTTCATCAGCAGGTGCATCATGTTCAACCAGAGTATTATCTATATCAAAAATAACTGCTCTGTATCCCATATGATAATATTTTTTAAAATCAATCGAGTAGGTAGAATTAAAATACTCCGTCGGATAAAATTTTTTAAAAATCATCTGATTACCTCTCACAATGTTATATATCTTTCGGCATGTTTATGCATGAAAAAAGTCGTAGATGTATTTTGCAGTACTCTTCGGAATCTCCGGCACTTTCTCCAACTCCTCCAAGGTGGCTGCCCGTATGCTTTCAACATCATTAAAATGCTTCAGGAGCGCCCTGCGTCTTGCAGGTCCGACACCAGGTATCTCATCCAGTATGGAACGAACCTGATTCTGCCGCCGCAATTGCTTGTGATATTCTATGGCAAATCTATGGGCTTCATCCTGCAGTGCAGTCACCATAAGCATCGCCTCACTGCCTTTCGGAAATTTGACTTCCCTGTTATTGTAGTATAATGCCCTTGTTCTGTGATTATCATCTTTCACCATGCCGCATACCGGTATGTCAAGTCCCAGACTGTCAAGCACCATGAGTGCCACATTAACCTGCCCTTTTCCGCCATCCATCATAATCACATCCGGCATCACATTCAGCTTTTCATCTGTGAATCTCCGGCTTAAAACCTCTTTCATGGACGCATAATCGTCCGGTCCGGTCACAGTTGTCAATCTGAACTTGCGATATGCATTTTTTTTCGGTCTTCCCTGCTCAAATACTACCATAGATGCGACAGACAAACAACCGGATATATTGGATATATCAAAGGCCTCCATCCTGTCGGCCGACGGAATTCCAAGTATTTCCGCTATCTCCCTTGCTGCACCTACCGTTCTTTTTTCCTGACGCTTAATCCTCTCCATATCCTGTTTCAAAACAAGCTCGGCATTTTCCTGTGCCAGCTGTAAAAGCTTATGTTTATCGCCCCGCTGCGGCACTGCAATATGAACCTGATTACCCCGACGTTCCGACAGGTAACGTTCAAGCAGTTCCACGTCCTGTACCTCTGTCTGCACCAATATTTCTTTTGGCAGATATGGTGTTCCGGAATAAAACTGTTCTAAAAATGCAGACAGAATTTCACCGGGTGCATCCTGCATATTTCCACTCATATGATGATGCTCCCGGCCCAGAAGCTTTCCATCCCGTACAAAAAATACCGTTACAACAATATCCGTCTCATTTGCGGCATAAGCAATGATATCCCTGTCCTCCGACGACGATTTATTCATCTGCTGTTTATCGGTTATATGCCGGATACTCTCTATCAAGTCTCGCATCTCGGCGGCTTTCTCAAATTCCATTTCCTCAGCGTACTGTTTCATGCGCTGGCGCAGTTCGCTGACAACTTCCTTATAATTTCCATTCAAAAAGCTGATTGCACGTTCGATGTTGTCCCGGTAATCCTCGGCAGATATCATGCCATTGCAAGGTGCTTCACATTGCCCTATTTGATAATACAGACAGGGTCTGTCTTTTCCGATATCCTGCGGTAATCTTTTATTACAGGTTCGAAGCTTGTAAAGCTTATTCAAAAGCTCTATTGTATCATGCACAGCTCCTGCATTTGTATAGGGACCAAAATACTTTGACTTGTCGCGTTTCATAGTATGGCTGTACATCAGACGCGGATATGTTTCTTCAACTGTAATGCGAATATACGGATACCCTTTATCATCTGTCATAAGCGTATTATATTTCGGCCTATATTCTTTTATCAGGTTACATTCCAGAACCAGCGCTTCCATTTCCGATGCTGTCAGTATATATTCAAAATACGCAATCTGTTCTACCATACGAGCAATTTTAGGTGAATTATTATGACCATGTCCCGACTGAAAATACTGTCTCACCCTGCTATGAAGATTCACT
>CAMAMD010000036.1 GCA_945836785.1 uncultured Clostridium sp. | reverse complement strand
GGGCAATGATGCAAATTTTAAGCGGGATACTATAAAAAATACAATGAAAAGGAATTTTTTCTCCCGAAACAACGATAATTTATCTGTACAGTTTTATGCTTCGGAGAAGGCTGCATTTTCAAACACAAAAAAACAAGTATCACAATCAGAATGTCAAAAATTGCGGTATCTGGCTCCTTATTTTGGAAAGACATACTGCTTTGACGAATATGCATCCGCATTGGTTCCTTTTTCAACGCAGATCTTTTACTCTAATTTTATGTCCGGTATTGAACAGATCATGTTTGACAGGGAACGGGAGATGCCGGTTATGCATGTCACAGATGATGGTGTCACTTATCATATTCTGCTTGGATTTGGGAGCGGAGTATACCGACAGCAAACACTTTGCGTAAACGGAAAGGAATATCGAATCTCCACACATTGTATAGTATCTTTTACCGAGGAGCGACGTTTGAACTTGGAGGTGCAAATATTCTTTCCTGAGGAAATTGCAGATAAGAAACTATTATTTTTCTTTGACGGAGATGAATTAGAATTTCAGGCATCTGAGACACCGGATATCTTACGCTTTTCAAAGTTGTTTATAGGTGAAAAAAAGATGCTTCGAACCCGGAAAATGGAACAGATTAATATACCAAATTATATAAAATACAAGCTGAACAGACTGGTTGCTACAAAGGTAACCGGTCATATGATTGAATAGATGCTGTGATATGTACACAAGATGGAGGCTAACATGAAACTAATGAGTATTGCAAGCGGAAGCAGCGGTAATTGTATCTATGTAGGAAGTGAAAAAACGTCTGTACTCGTTGATGCAGGCGTGAGCAGAAAAAGAATTGGTGAAGGTCTTTCAGCAGCCGATATGGATTTCAAGGATATAAATGCAATTTTAATCACGCATGAACATATTGACCACACCCGTGCTTTGGGTGTAATATCAAGAAGTTATGGGATCCCGATGTACGCAACGGCAGATACCTGTTCGGCTATCAAAAATATGCCGGAGCTTGGAAATTTTGATTATTCATTACTGCATGCTGTTTCACCGGATGCAGACTTTGAGATAGGCGATATCAGTATTGAGGCACATTCCATATGGCATGATGCCGCAGACCCGGTATGCTACACGTTAAAAGCAAATGGAAAAAAATTATCGATTGCCACGGATATGGGCGGATATGATGACTATATCGTACATAATCTGCAGGATTCCGATGCCTTGCTGGTCGAGGCAAATCATGATGTTCGGATGTTGCAGGTGGGTTCCTATCCATATCAGTTAAAACAGCGTATATTGGGGAAAAGGGGACATTTATCCAATGAATCAAGCGGTAAATTGATTTACAATTTGCTGAACAATCACATAAAAGCAATTATTCTTGGACATTTAAGCAGTGAGAATAACTATCCGGAGCTTGCTTATGAAACGGTAAAGACAGAACTTATGGGGAATCCGTACACAGATGATGTAAGAGACTTCAATCTACAGGTTGCCAGCAGAAGTATGCCGGGTGACCTGATAGAATTATAATATATGAAAGCCAAAACGCTAGGAGGATAAGAAATGAAAAAAACAATTATTACAGTATTAGGCAAGGATCAAGTGGGAATTATCGCAAAGGTATGCGTGTATCTGTCCCAGAACAACATCAATATACTTGATATTGCACAGACAATTGTTGATGGCTATTTTAACATGATGATGGTTGTAGATACAGGGGCAGCATCTAAGGATCATGACAGAATTGCAGAGGAGCTGACTGACCTTGGAAAAGAAATTGGCGTGCAAATTAAGACACAGCGCGAAGAGATATTCGATATGATGCATAGACTGTAATAAGGATTCTATATAGAAAGGCAAAAATATATGATTAGTATAAACGAAGTAATTGAAACGAACGAAATGATTCAGAAGATGAATCTGGATGTCAGAACCATCACAATGGGAATCAGCCTTCTGGATTGTGTAGGCAGTACACTTGCTGAAACCTGTGAAAAAATATATAAAAAGATCACGGAATCTGCAAAGGATCTTGTACATACCGGTGAAGAAATATCTAAGAAATACGGTATTCCGATTGTAAATAAGCGAATCTCCGTCACACCGATTGCTTTGGTAGGTGGTTCCGTGTGTAAGACAACGGATGATTTCGTAGAAATTGCAAAAACATTGGATCAGGCTGCCAATACCTGCGGTGTCAACTTTATCGGCGGCTATTCAGCCCTGGTGTCAAAAGGTATGACCCCGGCGGATGAGCTGTTGATTCGCTCTATTCCGAAAGCACTGGCTGTGACAGGCAAGGTCTGCAGCTCTGTAAACACCGGTTCAACAAAAACCGGCATCAATATGGACGCTGTAAAGCTGATTGGTGAGATTATCAAGGAAACTGCAGAGCTCACAAAAGATGACAATTGTATGGGATGTGCTAAATTTGTTGTATTTTGTAATGCACCGGATGATAATCCTTTTATGGCGGGTGCATTTCATGGTGTAACCGAGGCAGACAAGATCATCAATGTGGGCGTAAGCGGCCCGGGTGTGGTTAAGGCTGCCATCGAGAGTGTACGCGGTGCTAATTTCGAGGTTCTCTGTGAAACAATCAAAAAGACTGCATTTAAGATTACAAGAGTTGGTCAGCTCGTCGCAAAAGAAGCATCTAAAATGCTTGGCATCCCATTTGGTATTATAGATTTATCACTGGCACCTACACCGGCGGTTGGTGACAGTGTCGGTGAGATTTTGGAGGAAATCGGTCTGGAGTATGCGGGGGCACCGGGAACCACTGCGGCACTTGCTATGTTAAATGACCAGGTAAAGAAGGGCGGTGTTATGGCTTCCTCATATGTGGGTGGTTTGTCAGGTGCATTTATCCCTGTCAGTGAGGACCAGCGAATGATTGATGCGGTATCGGCAGGTGCACTAACCTTGGAAAAACTGGAGGCAATGACCTGTGTATGCTCCGTGGGACTTGATATGATTGCAATACCGGGTGCTACAACTGCTGCAACTATATCCGGTATAATTGCAGATGAAATGGCACTTGGTATGGTAAACCAGAAGACGACAGCTGTCCGTATTATTCCTGCAATCGGCAAAGATGTAGGGGATCAGGTAGAATTCGGCGGTCTGCTTGGTTATGCACCGATTATGCCGGTGAATCAGTTCTCCTGCGAGGCTTTTATCAGTCGTGGTGGACGGATACCTGCGCCGATTCATAGCTTTAAGAATTAATCGAGAATATATAAAGGATAAAATATATGTCTAAACTTGCATTGTCGGAACGGATTCTCATGAATATTGAGAAACCGGCGCGATACATTGGAAACGAAGTAAATATAGTAAAAAAGAATATAGACGACATTGACATCCGGATAGCCATGTGCTTTCCGGATGTTTACGAAATCGGCATGTCTTATCTCGGTATACAAATCCTGTATGATATGTTTAACCGCAGGAAAGACACATACTGTGAGCGCGTATACAGTCCATGGCCGGATTTAGACCGTGTTATGCGGGAAGAACAGATTCCTCTGTTTACCTTAGAAACGCAATCCCCGGTTTCGGATATGGACTTGCTTGCCATCACAATTCAGTATGAGATGTGTTATACAAATATTTTACAGGTGATTGACCTTGCAGGAATTCCGCTGATGGCAAAAGACAGAGTAAAGGGTGATACATTTGTAATCGGTGGCGGGCCATGTACCGTAAATCCTGAGCCGATTGCCGATTTTTTTGACATGTTTTATATCGGTGAGGGCGAAACCTCCTATGATGAGTTGCTTGAACTCTACAAGCTATATAAGCACAGTGACATGAGCAGGGAAGCGTTTCTGCATCGTGCCGCCTGTGTGCCGGGTATCTATGTTCCGTCCTTATATGAAGTAGACTATCACGAGGATGGTACAGTGAGCAGCATAACCCCAATCTTTGATGATATTCCAAAGAAGGTGAAAAGGCAGGTTGTTACAGATTTTAACCATGTATCCTATCCAATGAAACCTGTGATTCCATATATCCGTGCCACGCAGGACAGAGTATGCCTTGAGATTATGCGTGGGTGCATTCGTGGCTGCAGATTCTGTCAGGCCGGAATGATATACAGACCTACCAGACAGAAAGATGTAGGCATGTTAAAGGAATATGCACGCACAATGTTAGACAACACAGGATATGAAGAAATATCTTTGAGTTCTTTAAGCTCCAGTGATTATGAATATCTGGACGAGCTGCTCAATTATCTGATTGAATTAAAAGACAGCGATCATGTCAATATTTCTTTACCTTCACTGAGAATTGATTCATTTTCTCTTGATGTAATGAGCAAGGTACAGGATATAAGGAAAACATCGCTAACATTTGCGGCAGAGGCAGGTACCCAGCGTTTGCGTGATGTTATCAATAAGGGAATCAAGGAAGAAGATATCATGCAGGGCAGCCGGGAAGCCTTTCTTGGTGGCTGGGATAAAGTAAAACTATACTTTATGCTTGGACTGCCGACAGAGACGGATGAAGATTTGTATGGAATTGCTGAGCTTGCAGAGAAAATATCAGAAGTATATTTTGAAAACGTTCCGAAGGAAAAACGAAACGGAAGAGTCATGATTAATGCATCCGCATCTTATTTTGTGCCAAAACCTTTTACACCGTTTCAGTGGGCACCGATGATTCTGCCGGATGAATTTACAAGGCGGGCACGCTATGTAAAGGATTCATTTAGAGAACAGCGTAACCAGAAAAGCTTGAAATTTTCGTATCATGATGCCGGTATCTCTATTTTGGAAGGTGTTTTGGCAAGAGGTGACAGAAAATTGGCTCCTGTCATCTATGATGTATACAAACAGGGTGCTATTTTTGATGCATGGTCCGAATTTTTCTCCATGGAGCGATATGAAAAGGCATTTGAAAAATACCATATAGACATTGCATTTTACACGGCACGGGAGCGAAATGCGGATGAAGTTTTCCCATGGGATCACATCGACGCAGGGGTGTCCAAGCAATTTCTGCTACGTGAGTGGGAAAAAGCAACAGCGGGTACAGTTACGCCAAACTGCCGGATGCAGTGTCAGGGATGTGGTTCGGCTGTATACGGAGGAGGTGTATGTTTTGAAGCTAAGAATTAAGTATACCAAAACAGGGGTCCTTCGTTTTATCGGACATTTAGATGTTATGCGTTTCTTTCAGAAAGCGATTCGTCGTGCAAAACTGGATGTATCTTATACAAAGGGGTTCTCACCGCACCAGATTATATCCTTTGCGGCACCCATGCCTCTTGGAATGACATCTGAGGGAGAGTACTTTGACGGAGAGTTTGATTCTGTGACAAGTACAGAGGATATGATGCACCGCCTGAATGAAACCATGCCGGATGAAATCCGGGTTCTTGATATCGTACAGCTCCCGGAGGATGCGAAACCCTCCATGGCAGTCGTATCTGCATCGGATTATTATATATACAGAAACGAAGAATCGGATGAAGATATGGTTTCACAACTGAAAACCATGCTGACGGGCTTTTATGAACAGCCGGAAATTCAGATATTAAAAAAATCGAAAAGCAAGGAAGTTGTAACGGATATCAAACCGTTTATATGGGATATCAAATTATATCGTGACGGAATCTATATGCTGCTTGCATCGGGAAGCAAGGATAATCTAAAACCCGAGCTTGTCATGGATGCATTATGTAATTATGCGAATGTACCATACAACCGCTATGATTACATGATTCACCGACTGGAAACTTATATGGGAGAGCGGGAACATTTGCAGCCTCTTTCAGCAGCCGGAAACAGATTCTGATTTATAAAGTGTGGGAGGAGAAAATCATGGAAAATCATACAGCCAGGCAATACATTATAACGAAAATGCATAATGTGATAACCGGTTTTCTCCTGCAGGACGGACACCCGGAGGAAATACGCTGTTATGAGGAAGATTCCTGTATCGGTAATGTGTATGTAGGTCGGGTATCAAACATCGTACAAAATATCAACGCTGCCTTTGTCGATATTGCAAAAGGTGAAAGCTGTTATCTGCCTTTGGAGGATTATCACGGTGACAGGCAATTAAAAATCGGTGATTTGATTCCTGTGCAGGTTGTAAAAGATAAAATAAAAACAAAACAGGCAACCGTTACAACCAATATATCCATTACAGGAAATTACGTTATTGTTCAGACAAATGATACGATTGGAATTTCATCAAAGGTAAAGTCCGCCGAAGCAAGAACTATGTTAAAAGATCAGTTTGTAAGTGCAATTGATAAATTTCAGGCTGACAGGAAATGTAAAAATATACAATACGGTGGTATTGTGCGCACGAAAGCAGAGAATCTTGAAACTGATTTATTAATAAATGAAACCATAAAAACATTATGTGAACTGGACGATGTCATGTATCGCTCCGAGTATGCCACGGCATATACCTGTCTGCGACAAAATAAACCAACTTATGTTTCTGATATTGAGGAATGGATGGCCTGTGACAGCACTGTGTTGACGGATTTGCCTGAAATATTAGAAATATGTGGAATATATGGAATCAAACAGCCTGTTTTATATGAGGATGCTATGGTTTCCATGTCGGCAAAGTACAGATTGGAGCGGATTATCGAGAAAGCATTATCAAAACGGGTATATCTGAAATCCGGTGCATATCTTGTTATCGAGCCTACTGAGGCACTGACTGTCATTGATGTAAACAGTGGAAAGGCAATCAAAGGCAGAGATGCAGAGGAAATACAGTATCAATTAAACGTGGAAGCCGCACACGAGGTTGCCAGACAATTAAAATTACGAAATCTGTCAGGCATTATTATTGTGGATTTCATCAGCATGAAATCAGAGCAAAAGCAAAAATGTCTGCTGGATGAGTTAAAAAATGCGATATATTATGATTCAGTTCCAACCAATGTTGTTGATATAACAAAGCTTGGACTGGTGGAATTAACCCGAAAAAAAATCAGAAAACCATTGCATGAGATTTATATAAAAAACTGTTGACAACCCATGTATTTTCTGATATTTTATATGAGTATGCCGCACAGTGTGGTCTAAGTCTGTTTATCTTACAGGTAAAGCAGCACCGAAACTGGCGAGTAATGATAATAGGAGGTAACCATATGTACGCTATTATAGCAACAGGCGGAAAGCAGTACAAGGTAGCTGAAGGAGATATCATTAAGGTTGAGAAGCTTAATGCAGAGGAAGGCTCTGAGGTATCATTTGATGTAGTAGCAGTGAACACAGATAAGGATATGATTTGTGGTGATGCTTGTGCAAAGTCTTCAGTAAAAGCAACTGTTCTTGGCGAAGGAAAGCATAAGAAGGTTGTTGTATACAAGTACAAGAGAAAGACCGGCTATCATAAAAAGCAGGGTCACAGACAGCCTTTCACAAAAGTTAAGATTGAAGCAATCAACGCTTAGTTTTTATTATGATTAAGGCAATTTTTTATATGAATTCCGAACATGATTACATTGGATTTCAGGTGAGTGGTCACGCAGGATATGACAAAATCGGGAAAGATATTATATGTGCTTCCGTATCGGTTTTGACTATTAACACAATCAATGCGATAGAGCAATTTACCGAAAACAAATTCAAGTGTGAACAGGGAAAATCGGGACTCATACAGTTTAAATTTCTTTCTGTTTCTGAACAAAACGAAGAACAGAAACAGATTGGGCAGATTTTACTTCGTACCCTTGATTTAGGGATATCCGGTATAAGCAGGGAGTACGGTGACGAGTATGTACAGGTACACTACAAGGAGGTGTAAAGACGATGTTGAGATTAGATTTACAGTTCTTTGCTCATAAGAAGGGTGTTGGTTCTACCAAGAACGGTAGAGATTCCGAATCTAAGAGACTTGGAGCAAAGAGAGCAGACGGTCAGTTTGTGAAAGCTGGTAATATATTATACAGACAGCGTGGAACCAAGATTCATCCTGGTATCAACGTTGGTATCGGTGGAGACGATACACTGTTCGCACTTGTTGACGGTGTAGTACGTTTCGAGAGAAAGGGTAGAGACAAGAAGCAGGTTTCAATCTATCCTGTATCAACTGCTGAATAATATTTATGTAAATGGATAGGCTGTTGTCTTTTGTACAACAGCCTTTTTATATAGAGTATGTTAATGGAGGTATTATATGTTTGCTGACAGAGCCAAGATATATATCAGATCCGGAAAGGGCGGCGATGGACATGTTTCATTTCGCAGGGAGCTTTATGTCCCGGACGGCGGACCGGATGGTGGGGACGGCGGAGATGGCGGAGATGTGATTTTTGTCGTTGATCCGGGTCTCAATACCCTGACCGATTTTCGGCATGTTCGTAAATATCAGGCCGAGGACGGAGAAGAGGGTGGAAAAAGAAATTGTCATGGTGCAAATGGCAAGGATGTTATATTGAAAGTTCCTGCCGGCACGGTTGTCAAGGATTTTGAAACCGGAAAGGTTATTCTTGATATGTCAAACAAGACAGAACCTGTTACGCTGTTAAAAGGTGGTAGAGGCGGAAAGGGTAACAGACAATATGTCACTTCTGTCATGCAGGCACCAAAATATGCACAGCCGGGGCAACCGGCAAAGGAGCTTTGGGTTACATTGGAACTCAAGATGATTGCCGACGTCGGATTGGTTGGTTTTCCGAATGTGGGAAAATCCACATTTTTATCCAGAGTAACAAATGCAAAGCCAAAGATTGCAAATTATCATTTTACAACCCTGAATCCGAATCTGGGTGTTGTAGATCTGGGTGACAAAAACGGTTTTGTCATTGCTGATATTCCGGGAATTATCGAGGGGGCATCCGAGGGTGTCGGACTTGGCATTGAATTCCTGCGTCATATAGAACGAACCAAGGTATTGATTCATATGGTGGATGCCGCTTCCACAGAGGGTAGAGACCCGATTGTGGATATAGAAGCAATCAATAAGGAATTACTTGCATATAATCAGGAACTGGCAAATCGTCCACAGGTAATTGCAGCCAATAAATGTGACGCATTATATGGAGAGGATTACGAGACTGTAATTTCTCTGCTTAAAGAAGAATATGAGCCGAAGGGTATCAAAGTATTTCCGATATCTGCCGTTTCCGGAAAAGGGCTGAATGAATTACTGTGGTATGTCAATAATCTTGTTAAAGAGGCGCCGGATGATGTTATTGAATTTGAGCCTGAAATGGATGTTGATTTCAGGGATAATCCGGATTTGCCGTTTGAAGTTTCAAAATCGGATGAGGAGGAACACCTGTTTATTGTCGAAGGTCCGAGGATTGAACGCATGCTTGGATATACTAATCTGGAATCAGAGAAAGGATTTGCTTTCTTTCAGCGTTTTCTGAAAGAAAATGGTATACTCGAGCAGTTGGAGGAACTCGGAATTGAAGAGGGCGACACAGTACGCCTTTACGGATTAGAATTTGATTATTACAAATAAGGAGAAAATTATGACAAGCAAACAACGTGCATATCTGAAAAGTCTTGCTATGAATCTTGATCCGATTATTAATGTCGGCAAATCAAGTCTTACCCCTGAGGTAACAGAAGCCGTGAATGAAGCATTAACCAAAAGAGAATTGGTGAAAATCGGCGTTTTAAAAAATTGTATTGATGACCCAAGAGAGATTGCCGCAGCGATTGCTGAGCGCACACAGAGTGAAGTTGTACAGGTAATCGGTAAAAAAATTGTATTATACAAGAAACCAAAGAAAGATGCGAAGATTATTCTTCCATAAAGAACCTATGATATAATGAGTATTGCACAGGTTTGGGCTTGTGGAAACCTGTATAGTACGAAAAACCACATGGAGCCGCCAGGCAACATGAATGTATGCGGAGGATTGACGTGGATATAGATATAAAACACCTGCATTGTATCGGAATACTTGGTGGAACCTTTAATCCGGTTCATAACGGACATATTATGATGGCTGAATATGCACTGCAGAGAAAAAAAGATATGGAATGTCTTGTTTTTATGCCAAATAATCTGCCTGCATATAAAGAGACCTGTGAAATTATTGATACGGAGCACAGACTCAATATGCTGCAAATTGCTTTACAGGACCATCCGGATATGTGCATATCCAGGATCGAGATAGAGCGCGGTGGGATTACCTATACGGCTGACACGCTGGACGAGCTACTGTCTTGGAATCCCGGATTAAAAATTTATTTTATTATTGGAACAGATTCCCTGAAAAGCTTTGATACATGGTTTCGATATAGAGATATTTTACACAGTTGTACGCTCTTAGTTGCAGACAGAAATTCCGATCAAAGGAAACGTCAGCTGTGGTCCGGGAAATTGTTTGAACAGGTTCCTGATACCAGAATAGAATTTCTTGATAATGAGGAACTTGCCATTGCATCCTCCGATATTCGTCGGCAAATTGCATGCGGTCATATACCCGAAGCAGCATTGCCAAAAGGTGTTGCAGATTATATTAAAGAGCACGGACTATATGGATTTAATGGTTGTACAGCTTATGCAAGATAAAAACTTATGCTATTTGGAGGTATATATGAACCGCGATAAAATGATGGTACGTTTAAAGAGCAAAATAAGTGATAAACGTTTTGAGCATTCTCTCGGCGTTGAGTACACTGCCGCATGTATGGCAATGGTGCATGGTGCAGATGTGGAAAAAGCCAGACTGGCCGGACTGTTGCACGATTGTGCCAAAGGTCTGCCGACTTCTGAAAAACTTGAAAAAGCAAGGAAACATAATATTCCTGTAAATAAATTTGAGGAAAAAAATCCTGATATGTTGCACGCAAAGCTCGGAGCATTTTATGCAAGATATAAATATGATGTGACGGATGAGGAAATTCTGGATGCAATCCGGTATCATACTACAGGACGCCCGAATATGTCGTTGCTTGAAAAAATTATTTTTGTCGCTGACTATATTGAACCGAACAGGAAAATGGTGCGGGATATGGAAGAAATCAGGAAAGAAGCTTTTTTAGATATAGATCAGTGTGTTCTGCATATTTTAAAAAACACATTGGAATATTTAAACAGTACGACAATGGATGTGGACTATACGACACAGATGACATATAATTATTATCTGAATCATGTTATCTAATTCAAATGGAGGATTTTATGACAGCAAAAGAAATCGTAAAGCTTGTTGTTGATGCACTGGAGGAAAAAAAGGCAAACGATATCAGAATTCTGGATATCAGCCATATATCTTCCATGGGAGATT
>CAMAMD010000035.1 GCA_945836785.1 uncultured Clostridium sp. | reverse complement strand
CATGACGGAAGTGAGTCCTGTCTGGTGGACAAGCTGGCAGATGAGACGGAGTCGGAACGTTCGGCAGAGGGGATGCTGAACCGGATGCTGATTGAGCAGGCTATGCAGAATTTGGATGAAAAACAGAGAAAGTTAATAGAATTACGTTATTTTCAGGACAAGACACAGACTGAAGTCGCAGATGTATTGGGAATCAGTCAGGTGCAGGTCAGCAGACTTGAAAAAAAACTTTTGCTCCAAATGAGAAATTGTATTGACAGTAAATCGAACTAATAGTACAATAATCATAAAAATAGTATAAAAAATATAATAATATTGTAATAATCAAACTATAAGTATGAAAATTGTACTATATTTTGTACAGGGGTTAATATGGGTGCACGAAAAAGAGAAGCTTTAGAGCAATTCAATCGTGATAATATTATTGCCGCCGCAAAGGAGTTGTTTGACACAAAGGGGATTGAGAAAACCACCATGGATGACATAGCCGAGTTGGCGGATTATAGTAAGTCTACGATATATGTCTATTTTAAAAGCAAAGAGGATATATATAATTCGATTGTCCTAGATTATATGAGGATTCTGACTGGAGAGTTGGAGTTATGTATAGACGGAAGAGAAGATTTTGAAAACAGCTATTATCAGTTGTGTGACTGCCTTGTTGGATTTGAGGAGAAATATCCGAAATACTATGCCAGTCTGATGGGAGAAGCTCATATGACAAATAGTAGAAAGCGGACGGAAACGCAGGATATCAGTCAGGAACTGCATCATCTGATAGAACGGCTGTTAGAGAAGGGAAAGAACAGTCATGTTCTGCGCGAGGACATAGAATTGCAACCAACGGTAATGTATGTGTGGTCGGCTATCAGCGGGATTATTCAGGTGGCAGAGCGAAAAAAAGAAGAGATTGTTAAAAAACTCAGAATGGACAAGGAGGAATACCTTAGATATTCATTCAGAATATTTTACGAATCCTTGGTGAGGAGGTAACATGGGGAACTTTTTAGATAAACGGGGAACAGATATGAATAAAGGAGAACATTATATTTACTATGTGTCGGATATGGAATCACTTCCACTGACAGGTCATTTTAGAAAAATGGATGCCGGGCGGGAGATTGCAAGATATATATATAAGAGCCTAAAACATAGTAAAATGATGAAATATACGGAATATGACGGAGAGGTTATTACGGCACAAAGTGTTGGGATAGTGTTTCCAACCCATATGTGGGGAAGCTCTCTGGCTGTATACTCATTTTTAAGGCATTTGCGTGTGGATAGAAATACATATATTTATGCCGTGGCTGTGGGAGAAACTCTGTCTGGAGCTGTTGAAGAAACGGTTTCCCGCAGAATCAATTCGTTAGAGGAATTTCGGCGTATATTTATCAGAAGAGGACTTGGCACCGAGTCGGATATTTTTGTGCGGTGTATAGATAAGAGTAGAGAAAATGATACAACAGCAGAAAATGCAATGGAAGCACAGGATGAGCGGACACATATGCAGTCTATCATGGAAGGATTACTTTTTCATAGTATGGATCGCCTTACAGATAATGTAGGTGTTGTGAAAAATCGAAATCTTCCAGTCGTACATGACGGTGGGGTGGGAGAAAAATATACGGAAAATTATTCGAATAAGCTCGGAAATGTTTTTTTGGATGAAGATTTATTGTCAGGAGTAAGATTATGCCGGGTTATGTGATGCACCTTGCTGTGGCAGAACAGTTGATTGATACATGCCACATTACGGATATAAAAAAATGTAACAGAATACGGATAGGAAGCATAGTGCCTGATATAAAGAAAGGCAGTGAAAAGAAAAAAAGTCATTTCTGGACAGATGAGGAGTTTATTCGGTTTGCAAGAAAACCGGATTTACAGATGTTTATGGATAAATATGGGAACAGAATCAGGGAACCCTATATTTTTGGTTATTATGCCCACCTTTATATGGATTACCGGTTTATGGTGGAATATTGGCCTTTGCATTACAAGTTTTACGATGAAAATATGCAGCCGATTGATGTGTATGATAAGGTGAAATGGGTTCAATACATCGATGCTGACGAACTGATTCCAAGACAAGATTTTTTTTCGGAACAATACTATTACGGAGATTATAATCGTATGAACCGATATATGATTCAGCATTATGAAATACAGACGCCGCAATACCAATCTGGAATTATAGAAGATGGTGGTGTGGAAGAAGTAGAGGACATGGAATCCGGGCAGATATTGCAAAATATGATTTCATTTCTGGAACATACGGCTATGGTACAAGACCCTAAACAGCGACAGACAGCCGGAGAAGTACAGCAAAATCTAAAAGCATTCAGTCTGTCAGGCATGCAACAGCTGATAGAACAAACAGCCCTGCAGCTTAGTACTATATACAAAAAAGTTATAACATAAATAAGGCTTGTTACACTAAAGAAATATAGCATTGATAACTGTATAATAGAGTAAAACCGTTTGTGAACGCCGGTGCTTAATGAAACAAAAAGGGGCTGTCGCACGAAGGTCATATGGCATGTATATATGGATAATTCGGAAAACTCACTCTCGCTCGGTTGCTCACGCAGCGGTGCTAAGCTCGATATAAAAGAATCAGGCTCTGCAATTTACACTTTGTGTATTACAGGGCCTGATTCTTTTATATCGAGCTAAGTACCGGCGTTCACAAACGGTTTTCCTCCATTATCCATATATACATGCCATATGACCTTCGTGCGACAGCCCCCTTTTGTCGAATTTAGCACCGCTGCGTAAGCAACGAGCGAGAGCGTGTTTTACGAATTATACAGTTATCAATGCTATATTTCTAGTGTGACAATTCATTTATGCCGTTATTTATTATTGCTTTTTATATCTTCGATAATAGGGTCGACCTGCTCTAAAAGGTTTGTCATATTTTCGTAAAGCAGATTCTTCTTCGTTATATCTGAAGAGAGCTGGTCGATGCTTTCGGATACACCGATGTAGCTTTCTTTTGCATTCGTAACATCTGCCTGTATCTGGTCGGAAGCACGGTTGCAGTCGTCAACGTAGTTTGCAATGGCTTTTTGGACGTCTATGACGCCGCTTACAGACTCTTTGATGTTATTGAATAATACATTTGTCTGTGCAACCTGTTCCTGCTCGTGATACAGCATTTTGTTTGCTGTTTCCATGGAGGTGTTTAAATCGGCAGCATCCTGTTTCAGAAGTGCCATATTGGAATTTACAGTATCAACCAGTTTTTTGATTTCGGCTGAAAGTGTGCTGACCTCTGTTGCAACAACAGCAAAGCCAAGTCCGTGTTCACCTGCTCTTGCGGCCTCAATGGATGCATTCAGGGAGAGCATATTGGTTTGATTGGCAATCCCGATGATACCGGACATTGTTTCCTGAATTTCATCGAAACTTTTTTGAAAATTACCCAAAACCTGAATGACGCGTTCAAAATCATGGATTACATTTGCAGAGCTTTCCTGCAGGCTGTCTACATTTTCACTCGCCTGTGAAGTGGCATCCAATACTTCGTTTACGCTGCCTTCAATCTGTGAAGAGACAGTTACAATATTATTAAATTTATCTTTGATTGTGTCCATACTCTCGACAATCCGATCAGATTGCTCCAGGATTGAGTCAAAAGAACCTTGAATATCGGAAATCTGGTTTAGGGTGTTCATATCTTCCTGTATAAGAGCTTTTCTGGTATCTTTTAAGCTTTTTGACATATAGCTTAATGGGTACAGGCTTTCCTGCAGTGCAATACCATTTTCGGTTTCAAGAGGAACGGCATGGGTAATATTTTTCTTTTTAAACATAAAAACCTCCTGTTTATTCGAATACAGCGCATACAAGAGTCTGGTTGCAGTGCTGGTTATTGTATTGTTGTCCGTTGCTGATCAGTGCGGCATAGTTGCCAAGACATGACATGGAATCAATATAATCGGACAGATAATCATTTTCTGCGAAAAGCCGGAGTCTGTTTACACAATCAAACGCAAAGATAAAGGATATCCGGTTTGTGGATGCTTTGATAGTATCCAGCATTTCTTTGTGAATCTGTTGATAATCGCCAAGCTGCATGATATAAACGCTGTCATTTTCGTAGAGTGATTTTCCGTTGAACATAACCCCGTTCATATCCAGAGATTGTGTCGCACTTATATATATATCATCACCTAAAGCACGCCCGAGAGGATTCTTGGGCATGTTGGAGACAATATTATCTTTGTCGCATCCGGTTTCTTCCGAATATACTTCGTAGGCTGGCGTACCATCCAGTTGAAACAGACTTTTGGTGTTTACATCGACAAGTGTGGCATAATGCGGACGCTTATTCATTTTTTCGTATATATTTTCACGGAACAGCTTGATTTTCCCTGCGTTATTTTTGATGAAAGCATATACGCAGCTACGAGAGTATACTTTACCGTTATAGATAACGATGTGTTTTTCTCCCAGAGGAACGCCATAGGAAGAACCGCCGGCTAAAGGAATATCATATCGGTTCAATACAGAACCGAGTGTGGACAGAAGCTTATCTTCGGCACCGGTAAGAAATTCCATACATATAGTGTTGGCGGAAGATGCATCAATGCTCTTTAAGTTATCTTCAAATTGTTTGACGTACATGACTGGAGCAGTCCGAATGTCTTTGATCAAACCGCAGGAGACGGTCACACCTGCGAAACCGACTACCACAATCTGCCTGTCCTCTATATCGGACTTTCCGACAGAATTGCCGCATGTTCCAATCATCGGAACTGCCGGATATTTTTGCGACAGTAAATCAGCAGCCTGCTCGGCTGCATCAAATGGTGCAAGTAATACTAATAAATCTGCGTTTTTTAAGCCTGCTGTTGCTTCGTTGACAGCTTCTTCAATGTTTTCAGCGTGTCCAATGCCGACAAATCCCCGCATATATGTAAATCCTCCTTGGTATGTTATCTATGCTCATTATATCATGTCGCCTGGCGGCTCCATGTTGTTTTCGCATTATACAGGCTTCCGCAAGCGCAAGCCTATGCAATGCTCATTATATCATGTCGCCTGGCGGCTCCATGTTGTTTTCGCATTATACAGGCTTCCGCAAGCGCAAGCCTATGCAATGCTCATTATATCACGTTTTTTTAGAAAATGATATATATTCTTTTTGAATAGTTTGGTATGGGAGCGTCAAAAATAAAAAAATACAAATATTTAACAGTTTTTTCATAAGATTATGATATCGTCTGTATTATAACTTGTATTTGACAGATGATTTTGATATAATGATGAATAATTTGGTATATGGTTTTTGCAAATTATAAAGAGTGTTCGTGATGATGAAAATATTACGGATAAATAAGGAGGCAGCTTCATGGGCTATGCAAAGCAGGAGACGATAAAAAAACAGAAAAAACTCGTTTCCAAAGCACAGAGAAATAAGCGTAAGATATTAGTAAACATATTTAAAATAATCCTTGTGATGATTGTTGTGGTGATTATTGCCGGTGCCGGTGCGGCGTTTGGTATGATGAAAGGTATTTTGGATAATGCACCGGATGTGAATCAGATTAATATCGTACCAAAAGGTTTTAAATCCATTATTTATGATGCGGACGGAAATCAGGAAAAAGAGCTTTCCACGGATGGTTCAAACAGAGAGTATGTATATTATGATGAGATACCGGAGGATGTTGTGAATGCCTTTGTTGCCATTGAGGATGAACGATTCTGGTCCCATAATGGAATTGATATTAAAGGTATCTTGAGAGCCGGTATCAAGGGTATCGCATCCGGTAAGTTTGATGAAGGTGCGAGTACGTTGACACAGCAGCTTATCAAGAACCAGGTGTTCAATGTCGGTATGAATGAAACTACATTCATGGATAAGCTTGAACGAAAGATACAGGAGCAGTATCTTGCACTTGAGTTGGAGAAAAAGTACACAAAAGAGGAGATTGTAGAGTATTATCTGAATACAATCAATCTCGGTCGTGGTACGTACGGAATACAGGCAGCGTCGGAGAGATACTTTAATAAACAGCTGGATGAGTTGACAATATCTGAGATTGCTGCGATTGCGGGTATCCCACAGAATCCGGTGCAGTATGATCCGGTGCTCTACCCAGAGGAAAGCTCCGTGAGACGGGAGATGGTGCTTAATAAGATGCTGGAGCAGGATTACATTACGCAGGCTCAGTATGATGCTGCCTGTGCAGATGATGTTTACGCGCGGATTGCAGAACAAAACGAGATACAGAATGCAAATGAAAAGGTTAATACTTATTATCAGGATGCGATTTTAAATCAGCTTACACATGATTTTATGGATATGTATGGCTGTACCTCTAAAGAGGCGTCAACCATGATTTATACAGGCGGATATTCCATCTATTCTGCACAGGATAAAGCAATTCAGGACATTTGTGACAATGTCATTAATGATCCGTCCTACCTTGTATCAACGGATAAGGTTGGTTTGTCTTACGATCTGACACTGGTGGATGAATATAAAGAGGAGCATAATTATCATACGGGAGATTTGCTTAGTTATTACAGATCGTTGACAGGAAATACAAAGTATAATGAGATATATGCAAATCAGGATGCCGCGAGAGCTGCTGCAGATCAGTTCAAGGAGGCAATGCTGGATCAGACGGGATATACTTATCTGGCAGAAACTTTTGTCGTGTCACCGCAGCCGCAGTTTTCTTTTACCATCATGGATCAAAAGACAGGCTATGTTAAGGCCATTGTGGGTGGACGCGGAGACAAAGTAGTTAACAGAGGACTTAATCGAGCGACTGATTCGCCGAGACAGCCGGGATCTACATTTAAGATTGTAGCAGCATATTTGCCACTGATTGACACGGGATTGGGATGCCTGGCAACACCGTTTAAGGATGAACCTACAACCTATGCGAATGGTTCTCCTCTTAGAAACTGGAATGGTGTTTATAAAGGAAATTGTTCCGTTAGAACTGCAATACAAAATTCCATGAATATATTGGCTGTCAAGGCAATTACGAAAGTAACACCGGAGGTTGCATATGATTATCTCATAGATCTTGGCTTCAAGCATTTATATGATAATGAGCCGGGACCGGATGGAATCATATTGACTGACAAGACGCAGTCGGCAGCACTGGGTGGTCTGACAGAGGGTGTTACAACATATGAGATGACCGGTGCATATGCATGTATTGCAAATGGTGGTGTATATACGAAACCGGTATTTTATACAAAGGTTATTGACCATGACGGAAATGTTGTAATTGATAATACCACGCCGACAACACATCGTGTTATTAAGGATACAACGGCTTTTCAGTTAATTGAAGCCATGAAATCTGTTGTGACAAGCGGAACAGGTACACCGGCAAGGATGCAGTCGGGTATTGTCTGTGCAGGTAAGACCGGTACTACATCAAGTCAGTATGATTTATGGTTCTGTGGTATGACACCATATTATACCGCATCAATCTGGATGGGTTATGATTCGAATGTCAATATGGGAGGCAGCAATACCCACAAGTATATGTGGCGTGATATCATGGATCAGATTGCCGTTATGGAAGGGCAGGATCCGTCTGTTGACTTTGAACGCCCGGCAGGTATTACAAGTATTACACTTTGCCAGATTACCGGCAAGATTCCGATTGAGGGATGTCCGACTTTTACAGATTATTGTGCGACTGACTTTAACCCGGGTGGAACCTGTACAGGACATGAAACTGTGGAGATTTGTATGGATTCCAAGATGGTTGCGACAAGCAAATGTCCGAACAGACAGACTTTCGTAGTGGAAGTTGACGAGGAGACAGGAGAGAAGTCGTTTGCTGATGCACCGGAGGATCTTGCATATACGGAGGATATATGTACACTCCATCCTGAAGACACCGGATTTACCATCACCTCCAGTGCCGGCCCAGGCGGTACCATTACAGGAACACAGACGGTAGATGCGGGAGCAACTGTGACATTCTATATCACACCTGCAACGGGCTATGCAATCAGCGATGTCCTTGTAAACGGCGTGAGTGTAGGAGCTGTGACCAGCTATACATTCTCAAATGTTCAGGGAGATGCGACGATATCAGCAAGCTTTGTCGCCTCGGGAGGTGGAACGCCGCAACCGCCTAGTACAACGCAGACAACGCAGACACCGCAGCCGGAGCCTACCACTGCACAACCTCCGACAGATCCGGCGGTGCCATGATGTCGTATAGACATGAATTAAAATAGATAGTAAATAACAGGAGCCATTATCACAGGGATAACGGCTCCTTTATCTATATAAAAAGTAGCTACTTGGCGACTAGTTTTTGGTCATTTTCGGCTTAAAAATAAGGGATGCCAGATAAGAGAAGATAAGGGCGGCCGATGTACCGACAGCGGCCATCTTAAAGCCTCCGCGGAACAGTCCGATAAAGCCGTCTGCATCAACCGTTTCCCGGATTCCTTTCCAGAGGTTATATCCGAAACCGGTGAGTGGAACAGAGGCTCCGGCACCTGCGTATTCCAAAAAAGGTTCGTATACGCCGACAGCACCGAGAATTGCTCCGATGCAGACCAGAATAACCATGACTCTGCCGGGCATAAGCTTGGTTGTATCCATCAAAATCTGAGCCAACACACAGATGATTCCGCCGATTATAAAGGCTTTGATATAATCCATTTTTCTATTCCTCCTTATGATTGTTGTTCAATGATGAGGGCGTGGGCCGTACCCGGAATCGTTTGTCCCTCATTAAAACTTACCGTAGATAGAAGTGCTCCCGTTGGAACAAATAAAATACGTTTCCACACATGCGTTGCCATCTGGTGCAAAATATATCCGGCAAGTGTGACTGCCGAACAGCCACAGCCACTTCCGCCACTGTGGGTATCCTGTTTTTCGTTGTCGTATATTTCTACGCCACAATCCATATGCTGTTTGCTGATATCATAACCGTTGTCGAGAAGAAGTTTAATTAAAATCTCGCTGCCCACTTTACCGAGATCTCCGGTTATAATCTTATCAAATTGTGTTGGTTTCATATTGAGATCAGTGAGACATTGGTATATCACATCTGCTGCCGCCGGAGCCATACAGGCCCCCATGTTCATGTTGTCCCGTACGCCGTAGTCGACGATTTTTCCTGTGGTGACAGCGGTAATGTGAGGGTATTGTTTCATAGGCTGCTCTGTGTTTGTGGCAGAGACAATAAATGCACCGCTTCCCGTTACTGTCCATGTGGCACTTAAAGGACGCTGATTGCCGTATTCCAAAGGAAAACGGAACTGCTTTTCGGCACTGCCATAATGGCTGCTTGTGACTGCAAGCACATTGGTCGCATAACCTGCGGCAACTGTCATGGCAGCGAGAGAAAGAGATTCTCCGCAGGTGGAGCATGCCCCGTACAGGCCGAATACCGGAATGTCGAAATCTTTTAAACCAAAGGTAGTACCAATCAGTTGACCGAGAAGATCACCGCCGAATATATATCTGATATCGGTTTTGGAGATACCGGATTTTGATATAGCTGTCTGGCAGGCACGCCGTACCATTTCAGATTCGCCTTCCTCCCAGGAGTCCTGTCCGAAGGTAGGATCATTTTCTATCTGGTCAAAGAATGGTGCAAGAGGACCCTGCCCCTCCATTTCACCTACGACAGAGGCGTGGCTTAAGATGATGGGTGGATGCTCAAATTGTATAGTCTGTTTTCCGATTGACTGCTGTTTCATATGTGTACCTCCTTATAGTATTCCTGACAGTTTTAGTATCCAGTATATGACACCCAGAACCCAGCTTGTGAAGATTCCAAAAAGAATAACCGGACCGGCAATGGTAAATACCTTTACACCCTTGCCGAACACCTCCCCCTCTTTCTGGTATTCAATGGTCGGGGCGGCCACAGAGTTTGCAAAGCCTGTGATGGGAACCAATGCACCGGCACCTCCATACTTTGCTATCTTTTTGTAGAGGTTAAAGCCTGTCAGCAGGACACTTAATAGTACAAGAAACATGGACGTCCAGCTTGCAGCATCATCTTTATTGCAATGAAACTGGGATATCATCAGATCGTTGATACCCTGTCCGATGGTGCAGATCACGCCACCTACCCAGAAAGCATTGACACAGTTTTTGAAACTGTTGTGCTTTGGGGTGACGGCGTCGACATATTTGTTATACGCTTCGTCATTTTGTTTTACTTTCATGTTCGTTTCATCCTTTCATAATGTTTATATTTACGGAAAATAAAGCAGTTGCCATGCACATCCAAGAGCCTTGCCAATGGCAGCCGCAACAAGTACATAAGGCAGATAATCCCGCACTTTAAATCGCCTGGATAAAATCGGGAATACTTTTAAGGTTTCGGCAAGAGCTCCGGCAAGACAGCCTGTGAATATCCCACCAAATAAATTGAAGATAAATAAACCGGGAAGACCAAGATGGAGTTTCCATTGGAACAGATATACAAGATTCCCCAGTGTTACACCGATGATAATCATGGTTTCAATCAGCCTTCCGTGTTTGTATGCCTTGTACTTTTCGGCAAGCTTTTCAAATACACCAAGCAGTGTGATAAAAGCGACATAACCTGCGGATATGGCTCCCCCGGCAAATCCGCAAAATATGGCGTAGATACCTGTTTTAATTAACGTCAATGGTCTGGTTTTTCCTTTCGCTGTTTACGATAATCGCTTTGTTTACGTCCTCTTCATAGAGACGCATCTGTACCTGCAGGGGAGTCGGATCATCTATATCTTTTTTATTGATACCATGATTGAAAAATACAATCATACCGATGGCAAGTCCGAGGGAGTAGGCGATGATGCCGAAAGATAGTCCTATATCGCCTTCTGTACCGGTTTTCCCTGTAAAAAGTTCGTACAGGTTTTTCAGAAGATCGATTGCACCAACGTCACCATTGTAGGACATGATAGAGTAGGCTGTTCCGAAAAATGCCAACACCATGAGAAGAACGGCTTTCACTTTTCCGTTCAGCTTATGCATGGAAGATAAGTTCCTATAATATACAATGGTTTCGGGACTTCCAATGCTTTCTACGGAGACAGGTTTAAATGCTGTGTTAATCAGTTCAATCAGCTTCATGACAGATACGACAGCTTGATCCTGTTCCGTATTTGGAAAAACGAAAATCTCCGTGTTTTTAACCTGATAGCTGATATCCTGGTTTATGCAGAAAATGGTTGCGATATCACCGATATGAACTTTGCGTGATGCAACCATGGTGCTTTGTTCCAGCGCAATATATAATGTTGTGGGTTCCATAGCTTCTTCATCCTTTTTTCGTTTTTATTAGTATGACAACTAAATAAAAAAATATAATTAGAAAATAT
>CAMAMD010000034.1 GCA_945836785.1 uncultured Clostridium sp. | reverse complement strand
AAAGGCAGGAATACCTTTAAAAATAGTATGGCATGTATATATGCAACATTCGGAAAACACCTCTATAAATGGTTTTCCTATACCAACACATATATACATGCCATATTATCTTAATCCGCCATCCGTCAAACGATAACCTATCGTTTGAGGTTGACAAGCTCTTCTAACATCGTATCTGACGTTGTAATAATTCTGGAATTTGCCTGGAATCCTCTTTGTGTTGTAATCATATCCGTGAACTCAGCCGACAAATCTACATTTGACATTTCCAGCACACCCTGAGACATCTTTCCGCCATCCTCATCAATAGAGGAACCGATTCCATCAAAATAACCTGAGTTCTGAGTCGCCTGATACATACTGTCACCCAATGCCTCAAGTGCCATCGGATTGACAAAATTTGCAACAGCAATCTGACCCAGAAGTTTTGATTCACCATTACTGTATACGCCATATATCATACCAGCAGTATCAATGCTGACATCTTTCAATTTACCCATGGAACGTCCGCCACCGGTGGAATCACTTCCGCCACGTACCATCTTTGCCGTTGACTCTCCACCGGATTCATACAACGTCAAATTGGAAAAATCAACGGTTATTCCATCAACCTGTTCTCCATTGATAACAGAGGTAAACACATCACCTTTCAGATTACTGTTTATCGGTGTGATTTCAAGCAATGCATCCCCATTTCCTGCACTTCCTACATAATCAAAGGAACCATCCTGATTGAATTTTATCTGAATGGAATTTGCACCGCCGATTGTCGCCGTATAACCACCCTCGACAACATCTGCCGTAGTCGGATCATCTGCTCCAAGTATCTCAATATTGTCAGCATCCTTGATTGACATAATTTCCAGGTTATACAATGTCTTGTCATCCTGATTTGGATCCTGTGTCAGCTTATATTTTACCGTGTAATTGTAACCCAAAGCATCATATATGGAAACTGAGATTGATTTACCATCTGTCGATGTAAGGTCAGGATCTGTCATATCCACATTTCCGGTCATATAACATTTAGATGTCTGTTCAGGAGACGACACCTTGTTCTCCTCTGATTCCGGATACAACGCTGATACCGTATCTTTCTTGATATGTGTCGGGTCATCCGGATCTACCTGCCAACCCATAACCTGATAACCGTTGCTGGTGGTCAGACATCCTGCACCATCAACCTGAAATGCACCAACCTTGGTAAAGTAATTTGTACCGCCACGGCTGATAATAAAGAAGCTTGGTCCGTCAAGCATCAAATCATAAGGGTTATTTGTTGTCTGTGCTGCTCCATTATCTGTAATTGATGTCTGGATTGAAGACATCTTTGTACCAAGACCAATCTGTGATGCATTTGTACCACCGGTTGTCGCAGTTGCCCCTGTTGCTGAAGAAGACGTCTGATATAACACATCTCTGAACAATACAGAAGAAGACTTAAATCCTATTGTATTTACGTTTGCTATATTATTACCTATTACATCCATCTTTGTCTGATGTGTTTTAAGTCCTGCCACACCAGAATATAATGATCTCATCATAATTCATGACCTCCATTTCGTTGTCCATCTTAATCCCTTCTGTCATTCCGGGATTACAGCCCCCGTATAGGTCCGGCTGTTATACTATAACCGCTCCGTCAATATTGGTAAATACACTGTCCTCATCCTGCTCCAACGCCGTGACAACCGTGTTATTCTTAACATTTACGATAAATGCCAAATCATCCATCATAACAAGCGATTCATGAATACGTTTATCTCTCGCGCGGCTGACACCCTGATTCAAACGTTCCATCTGCTCCTGCGACAATGTAATGTTTCTGCTTTCCAACCGTTCATTGGCGTGTTTAGAAAATCTTACATCTTTTGTCTGTGTTGCTCTTGCATCCAGAATCTCCTGAAAAGACATCTGTGCCTCTGTATCCACCCTGGTATGAGACTCCGTCTTTTTACTTTGATTTAAATATAAACTGCCAGCCTGTTCAATCGAAAGGAGCCTTGCATCGAATCCGTTCATCGCATCTCCTCCTTTTATTATACAGTCTTGTCTGTATCATCAGTCTGCGTTTTATCCTCTGTTTTGTTTTCGGTATCCGTTTCTTCTTTATTCGCATGTTCCTGCAGATAAAGGAAGTAATCATAATCCACAACCGAATCCAAATCTTCTGCCGGATAATATGTATCATTGATGGATAAAAGGATCTCACCATCTTTCACGGTAGCATACTCTACCAGTCCGCTCACCATGGTACTGTTTCCTGCCGAATCTGTAGTGTTCATTATCACATACTCGCCCACAAGATTTAATGCATTTCCTTTTTCAACAGCATCACTGATGTTCATGGTTGCCTCAAGTGCCGAATACTGTGCCAGCTGTGACATATATTCTGTACTGTCTCCCGGATTCAATGGATCCTGATACTGCATCTGTGTCACCAAAAGCTGTAAAAATGCTTCCTTATCCAAATCCGATGAGGACGACTCTTTTGTCTTACTTGAAGAAGTATAATTACTTGCTTTGCTGGCTATATCACTCACTGTTGGATCTATACCTGCCATATCATTGTTCCTCCTTTCTGTTTATATGGAATAGCTTACACTGTTCCCCTGTGCTTTCATCATGGTTACCTGCAACTGTTCATCCTCAGTCAATATTTCTTCATCTACATCCACATTCAGATTTAATGCGCTGTTCTTCTTAGAGGCTCTTTCCTCGCGGTTCTCCTCCATGTTTCCCTCATGGTTTTCATTGAAAAACTCGTAAGATGCCACCATAACCTCTATCGCATCTACTTTTAGCTCATGATTATCAAATGTTTCTTTCAACAAAGAAATACTGCTTTCAATCGCATGCTTTGCTGCTTCGGTCTCTGCCACAATCTGTGCCTGCATAACACCATTTTTATTTGCCACACTAATCTGCACCTTTCCCAGATTGTCCGGGTTCAGTTGCAAGGTAAGTGAAGTCGTATCTCTGGTTATATTCACCCTGATACTGTCGATAATCTGGCGTACGACGTCTGCCTCCTGAACAGCGTCCAGATAAGTTGAAGCACCGCCCACATCATCTGTCTGCAACGCATTTTCTATGGCCTGATTCAGATTTGCCGTTATCTGGTTACCTGTTTCTTCCGGTTGTCCTGATTGCTGCATGTCACTGCCGGCAGACTCAAATTTAATTGTTTCACCAGTTATATCGGTATCTTTTTGTCCTTGAATAACCACATTGTCATTTTTATCTGTCAGCTCATTTACTTCATGATTCTGTTCATCAGAGATTACAGTAACTTCCGGTTCTACTGCTTCTGTCATATTCTGAATTTCTATCATTTCAGACTGCACATCAAGAGCCTGTCCGTCCGTAAATCCGTATTTTTCTAATAATCCATCAACCATATCCGTAAGTTCGGCAAGTAAGTTTGCCAAATCTTCGCGAATCAGCAAATCAACCTCTGTCACGTCCTGTACACACATCATAAAAGATTTCATTGCATCCGGATTAAACAAATCCTGAAGTTCAATCCCAAGGGATGAAAGAATACTCTCTATATCTTCCTCTGAGATACCCAGTTTTTCTTCCAGACTTTCTTTCAGATCCGTCAGCATTTCATCTGCCTGATTCTTTTTCGATACATCACCGGATTCCTGTGCATCCTGCGTTTCCTGTGTTGATGAATCCGACTTTACTTTTTCACTTTGGGATTCAATTTTTTCTTGTTTTGATACAGAATCCGCTTTAAAGCTGTCATATTCTGCCTGTACACTTGTTTTCTCCGTGCCTTCATTGCAAGACGTTTCCAAATGACTGGTTATTCCATCATTCTTATTCTGTGTGGCAGACAAATTCATTAAACTCGCAAATGCATCTGTCTCTTTTGTGTCATCCTTTGTAGCTTTCGATGCCTTTGGTGCACGGACATCCAATTGGCCGATTCCGCCTGCTGAGATTGCCATCATATTCTTTTCCTCCTTTCCACATGATATACCGATTATCGTTTTTTATGGCAACAGTTTTTTCGTCACGCTTGCAGCAAATGCCGGTTCCATCTCCGCAAGAATTTTTCCCTGTGCTTCGGTACTCATATTATTCATAATTAATGCAACCGTATCCATATCATTACTCATACTTTCAAGGATATCAGCCGCAT
The DNA here is from genome assembly GCA_945836785.1 of uncultured Clostridium sp. The sequence goes on along the minus strand of CAMAMD010000034.1, from coordinate 7,205 downwards.
CTTTGGCATCCATGCTCTCATATGCAGCTGCCAGATCAAGGATTTCCTGGTCTGCCTGTTGTGCCGTAATAATCTCCCTGTAAATTTCTTCAGCATGTTCCGCATCGAGTTCATTGTACCACTCAACATATGTATCGGCATCCGGAGCCGATTCTCCATAGACTATTTCGTCATAAAATTCATTTTTTTTCTGTTCAAAAGTTTCCTGGTCTTCCAGACTGGCAGTAAGTCTGGTTATCTCCGCTTCCTGCTCCGCAATTTTATCATTCAAAGCCGCTATCTCTGCGTCCTTGCTGGCGTTTGAAGCATCAAGGACCTCAAGCTGCGCCAATGCATCGGCCAGATTGTCGTAGGGATAATCACTTTCCTTTGCGACTTCCTCATCCGAAGCATCCGGTAATATTGCACGGATAATAGGAACATCCTTAAATACCGGACGCAAAACCTCGCTTCCAAATCCTCCCACATCACACTTAATCAAAAGTGCCATCACAGACAGCCAGGTTATAACAATCAGAACTACAATCAACACGCCTAAACCTTTGGATGTGCTACCTTCGTTTTGCCTTTTTTCCTTTGCCATATCTTATTCCTCCATATCTCGTCCCGCGTGATTGAACTGATATCCTGCCACCTCATCCGTCTCCTTGTTCTCCTGCGCGTTAAGTTCCATTTTAAAAGCATCAAACTGTTTTTCCTTTAACTTTTCATGCATCTTTCTTTCCTGCATGACCTGGTTCAGTTTCTGTCTTACCTGCTCTAATTCCTTGCTTCGCTTTCTTACCATATTTTGTTGGTCTGCTATCATCTCATCCATGATATCCATAGCATTTCCACAGGTTTCTATTTCCAGAAAATCCAGTTTTCCCTGTATAGCCTCCTGATACGCTTCATAGTATAACTGTCTTCTGTCCTGCAGTGCTGCAAGTTTAGCCTCCTCTTCCGAAAGCCGCAGTCTCGCCTCGGCATACTCCTGTTTAGCAGTCTCCTCCAGTTTCATCTTAATATCTAATATATTCTGCATCCTATAGAAAAATTTTGCCATGTAACCAACCTCAATTCAACGGAAAACAGTTACTCAAATATGTCGTTCAACATCTGTATCTCATCCTCAAACGCATATTTTGTATCTACATCCTGCATCAGAAACGCATTTACTTTATCTATCTTTGTAATCGCATAATCAATATCCTTATTTGAACCCGAACGGTACGCTCCTATATTTATGAGATCCTCGGCATCATTGTAAGTTGCCAGTACATTTTTAAGCATACCTGCTTTATTTTTATGATTTTTATCGGCAACTGCACTCATACATCTTGATATGCTTGCCAGCACATCAATGGCAGGATAGTGATTTTTCTGTGCAAGACGTCTTGACAAAACCACATGCCCGTCCAATATACCTCTTGCAGTGTCCGTAATCGGCTCATTGAAATCATCTCCGTCCACAAGCACGGTATATAGACCTGTAATAGAACCCTCATATGTATTGCCTGCCCGTTCCAGCAGTTTCGGCATCTCGGAATAAACAGACGGTGGATATCCTCTCGTAACCGGAGGCTCTCCTGATGCAAGACCGATTTCCCTCTGTGCCATGGAAAAACGCGTCATGGAATCCATCATAAGCAATACGTCTTTTCCCTGATCGCGGAAATACTCCGCAATGGCTGTTGCAGTTTTTGCAGCCTTATTTCGGAGCAAAGCCGGTTTATCCGATGTTGCAACGACAACCACCGAACGTTTCATACCTTCCTCACCTAAATCGCGTTCAATAAATTCTCTTACCTCTCTGCCACGCTCTCCAATGAGAGCAATGACATTGATATCCGCTCTTGTATTTCTCGCAAACATACCAAGCAATGTACTTTTTCCAACACCACTACCTGCAAAGATACCGATTCTCTGTCCCTTTCCGAGGGTCAAAAGTCCGTCCACGGCTTTCACACCCAGCGGAAGCACCTCATCAATCAATTTTCTCTTCAACGGATCCGGCGGTGCTGCATCAATCGGATAAGCATCTGACGTTTCAATCGGCTCCCCATCCATCGGTCTCCCGATACCATCAAGCACTTTGCCAAGAAGCTGTTCCCCAACAGGAACCTTTAAAACTTCACCGGTATTTTTTACAATTGCCCCTAAACCAATCCCGTCTACCGAGTCAAATGGCATCAACAGTACCTTGTTATCCTTAAATCCAACCACCTCTGCCATTACCTCCACAGAACCATCTTTTGAAATAATTTTGCAGAGATCATTTAAATTACATGGCGGTCCAATGGACTCAATGGTAAGACCGACTACCTTGCTTACTTTTCCGTAATGTTCGCTAAAATCCCGGTCCAACAAAGTCCTGTATCTTGTTATATCAAATCCATCACGCATACAATCACCTTAATATTAATCATGGCTGTCGTACCCGGAAATATATATCCGGCTCGGCAGCCATCTGTTAATCTGACAATAACTTTATAGCTGTAATCAGATTTTTCACCTGAACATCCATAGACAAATCTATGATTCCGTTATCTGTATCAATCAAGCAGTCGCCTCTGTCCATCTTACCGTCACCGTATACTTCTATCGTTATGCCCGGATTGGACGCTCCGGCTAATCTATTCTGATTTTCCGCAATATAAGGATAAATATCCTCCGCGACATGAATTACAAATTTTTTACTGGTTTCCGCCTGATTTAATGCCTGATTAATCATATGGAGCATGACCGGTTTATAATCATGAACCAAAATCCCGGTCAGCTTAGCAATTAAATCGCATGTTACATCTACAATATCACGCTCGAGTTTCTCAAGCTGTTTCTGAATTTCCGCATCATTTTTCTTTTTCAGGGCATCCTGTTCTTTCTGAATATCGGCTAAATATGCGTCAGCCCGTTTCATTGCCTCCATATTGCCTTCCTGAAGTCCCTGTTCATAGCCCTCCTGCCTGGCCTGCTCGATAATTTTTTCGGCCTCTTCTTCTGCATCGGAAATGATTTTTGCCGCACGAACCATAGCATCATCACGCAATATTTTTGCTTTATCCATTGCATCACTTAAAATAACACTATTTGCACCTTCTGCCTCTTCCTCGGTCTGTTCCTCAAGTGGCCGTATAATCTTTCCCGCAGGCTCCTGCGTTTCGTTTTTTTTATGCCGGTTTGCATCGAAGACAAAGGTATCTCCCTGCTTTACCGATAGATTTTGAAAACCGGATCTATATAAATTAGACAACAATCTCGTCACCTCCGCCACGGGAAATAACGATTTCGCCCGAATCCTCCAGTGTTCTAATAATATTTACAATCTTCTGCTGGGCATCCTCTACATCCTTCAAACGTACAGGTCCCATAAAGTCCATATCCTCTTTAATCATAGTCGCAAGACGTGAAGAAAGGTTATCGAAAATAATCTTTTGAACATCTTCATTTGCATTCTTCAGTGCAATCGCAAGTTCATTATTATCCACTTCACGGAGGACAGTCTGAATAGAACGATTATCAAGCAGCAAAATATCCTCGAACACAAACATCTTTCTTCTGATCTCGTCTGCCAGCTCCGGATCCTCGACCTCCAGATTTTCCATGATATGCTTTTCTGTACTTCTGTCAACTGTATTCAAAATACTTACAATCGAATCAACACCACCGACAATCGTGTAATCCTGATTTACCAGAGATGCCAGTTTCTTCTCCAAAACCTTCTCAACCTCTTTAATTACATCCGGGCTTGTCCTGTCCATAGTCGCAATTCTTCTTGCAACATCAGCCTGTTTCTCAGGAGCCAATGCTCCCACAACAGCAGCTGCCTGTGATGACGGCAGATATGCCAGAATAAGTGCAATTGTCTGCGGGTGTTCATCCTGAATAAAGTTAAGCAGCTGGCTTGGATCTGCCTTGCGCACAAACTCGAACGGACGCACCTGCAAGGATGCGGTAAGCTTTCCGATTACATCTCTTGCACGGTCCTCACCCAAAGCTTTATCCAACAGTTCTTTTGCATAAGCAATACCACCCTCGGCAATATACTGCTGTGCCAGGCACACCTCGTAAAATTCATCTAAAACCGCATCTTTCAAATCCGACGGAACACTTTTTGTATTGGCAATTTCCAATGTGAGCTGTTCTATCTCATCATCCTTCAAATGCTTAAATACCTGTGCCGACCGCTCCGGTCCAAGCGCAATCAGTAGTATTGCGGCTTTCTGTAAACCCGATATATCTGAAACGTTATTTGTCGCCGCCATAATCGTCACTCCCAATCATCATTCAGCCAGTTTCTAAGCAAAGATGCAACAGCTTCGGGATTCTCATCCACAAATTTTTCGATCTGCATCTTCGCCGCTGACTTGTCACTAAACTCTATATCATCAAGCGTCTGGTTTTCTTTCGTTGTTGCGAGCAATGCCTCAACAGAAAGCTCCGGTTCCACTTCAACAACCTCCTCCGGTTTCATACCCTTGAACACGACAAACAGGAGCAAAGCACCAATTATAACCGCAAGTACAATAGAAATAATACTCTGTACCGGAACCGGTGTCTCTTCCTTCGGATAGAAAATCGGCACCATACGTTCCACAACATATACATTTGCCGCACGCATACCGGTTGCCGTAGCAAGCATGGTAACAATTTCTTCCGGATTTACGTTCTCTGTCACCTCAGAGTTTGCCGCCTGGAATTCTGCAAAGGTCTGATCCTCCAGAAGTCCCTGCTGTTCCATATCTTCTTCATTGTATATCTGATATTTTGTCAGGTACATCGCCATGCTGGAGTTGGTCATATCCACCTCTCCAACCTGTTCAACTTTTTTTGTTTCCGTATAGCTTGTTTCATATGTCTCCTTTAACAAGCTCAGCGTTGACTCGCCATTTGCGGTGTCAAGCAAATCATAATCCGTAATCTCCTCGCCGTTCGCATCCGTTCCAACCACACCGCCTGTGCCGTCTGTGTTCTCGGCAAGATAATAATAATGCGTTGATATCGGACCGGTGTCATCGTCATCATTCGAATAATATTCTATATTATAGATTTCCTCCGGTGACATATTAACATCCAAATTGGATGCCACCGAAACCTCATCATAAACGCCGGAATTTACCATCAGATTCCAAAGCTTACTGTTATAATATTCCTCAACCTGCTGTTCTACCTGAAGTACGTCATAGGATGTATTACTGGTACTGGCTCCCGAAAAAAGCAGTGTACCCTGATTATCAATAATGGTTATATCATCTGTATTCGCATTTCCAACACAGCTTTTTGCATATTCAGCAATCGTTTTTGCACTGTCACGATTAAAGCTACCGTTTGTTGTAAGCATGATACTGACAGAAGCACTCTCATCCCTGGAATAAATTGTATTCGTATTATCCGGCAGATTGATTGTGACTGACGCCTTTGTGACGCCCTCTATCGTGCGAATGTCCTGTTCCATTTCTGACTGCAGATTAATCTTTGCTTTCAGCTTTTTCTCTGAATCCGTTGTATTGAAACTGTTGTCAAACAGCCAATCATAATCTGTATTATTGACACTGCTGCTGATTCCGTTTTCTCCGAGCAACAATCTCGCCTGTGACAGCTGGTTTTCGTCCACATCAACTGAAAGTGCATCATCCGATACCCTGTATGTGATCCCATTTTCATCTAAAATGTTTGTAACCTGTGCAGTAGCAGCCGAATCATCATAGGTTCCAAGACGTGTGTATGTAGTTCGATTCAACAAAAGAACCAGTGCAACCAGCGTAATAATAACCGCTGCCACCACTGAAAAAAATAACGTCTTTTGTTTTGCCGTATATCGATTCCAGAACTCAACAATTCTGGAAGGAAGTTGCTTAAACCATTCCCTCATATATGCCTCCGCAGGTAATCAAATGCTATAACTGCATATTCATAAGCTCTTTATATGCAGAAACAACTGCATTTGTAACCTTTACCGTATATTGTAACGATATGTTTGCTTTCTGCTGTGCAACAGCAAGATCGTGTATGCTGTCTGTATACCCGAGAGCAAAACTCATCTCAGCCGACTCCGCTGATTTTTGCAACGAATCAGCCTCCTTATACATATCGACCGCCGCATTCAAAATGGAATCAAAGGTACTTGTTCCCTCTGTTTTTGCCGCCTTGTCAGCTCTTTCTGCCGATGCAATGCTACTCATACCGTTAATACTGTTTAAAGTCGTAAATTCATCACTGAATAAAGAAACCGGTGTAACCGACATTCACCATCACTCCTAACTCGTAAATAACTCTAATCCCTTCATTGCCATGCTTTTAGCCGCATTAAACGATGTAACACTCGCCTCGTACGCACGGCTTGAATCAATCAGGTTCGTCATTTCTGTCACCGTGTCTACATTCGGATACTCCACATAGCCATCCTCATTTGCATCAGGGTTATCCGGCTCGTACACAAGCCGAAGATCTGACTTATCCTCTACAATCTGCGTAACCTTAACACCGTTTGGTTGATAATGGCTCAAATACCCATTTAATATATGGTCAAAAGATGTCGTATCTTTTTCCGAAAATACAACCATTCTGCGTCTGTATGCCTCTCCATCCTCGGTACGGGTTGTATTGGCATTTGCAATATTCTCTGCTATAACATCCATTCTGAGTTGCTGCGCCGTCATGCCTGTAGCGGCCACATTCATCGCTGAAAATACACCCATCTTATTACCTCCTGTTTCTAAACTAATTCCTATATGTATCACACTAATTTATTTTTAAACTATCATATTAATTGCTCAATACAGTCTTATATCTTGAGAATTCCTGACTCATTAAATCAATCAATGCCTGATATTTAATCTGGTTCTCTGCAAGATAAGATTCCTCCGTTGCGATATCCACGTTATTTCCATCCAAACGGTAAGATAACGACGCATTATCCGTATACACCTGCGGATCCAGCGTTGTCAAATCCTCGTTTGCCGACTTGACCGCCTGATACAGGCTCTTCTCTCCTCCAAGCTCTGCCTGAAGAATTGCCTCAAAGTTGATATCCTTTCTCTTATAATCCGGTGTATTGACATTTGCAATATTATTGCTGATCAATTCATTTCGAAGATTGGCTGCATCTGCTGCTTTGTCCAGAATATTGATATAATTGTAAATATCTGTGTTAATCATTCTTTTTCCTCCGCTTTATATTACTTTTTTACACTCGAAAAGGACTTATGAGCATTCTCACAAATCCT
>CAMAMD010000033.1 GCA_945836785.1 uncultured Clostridium sp. | reverse complement strand
TCGCCATGCTTCTACCTCGCCTTCGGCTCGGTAGAGGGCTTCGCCCTATGTATTTATACCCTCAAGCCTTACTGAGAGCAAGCTCTCAACGGCTTGATGATATAAATACGCATGGCTCAGGTGACTACATCATTCCCATGCCGCCACCCATGCCGCCTGCTGGCATAGCCGGTGCATCTTCCTTAATATCAGCAACAACAGACTCTGTTGTAAGGAATGTTGATGCTACAGATGTTGCATTCTGAAGCGCTGTTCTTGTTACCTTAACAGGATCAATGATACCTGCATCTATCATGTTTACATACTCTTCCTTATATGCGTCAAAGCCAACGCCTGCCTCGGATTCTTTAATCTTATTGATGATAACCGCACCCTCAAGACCGGCATTTGCAGCGATATGAGCAAGCGGAGCCTCAAGTGCCTTAGATACAATCATAGCACCTGTCTTCTCGTCTCCCTCAAGAGAATCAACCAATGCTGCCAATTTCTTTGTTGCATGGATATATGCAGATCCACCACCTGCAATAATACCTTCCTCAACTGCAGCTCTCGTTGCATTCAAAGCATCCTCCAAACGAAGTTTTGCTTCCTTCATCTCAGTCTCAGTAGCAGCACCAACACGGATAACAGCTACACCACCTGCCAGTTTTGCAAGTCTCTCCTGCAGTTTCTCCTTGTCAAACTCTGAGGTTGTCTCAGCAAGCTGTGTCTTAATCAGATTTACTCTTGCCTCTATATCTGCCTTCGAACCGCATCCGTCTACGATTACAGTATTTTCCTTGGCAACCTTTACGCTCTTTGCACGACCTAACTGATCCAATGTTGTATCCTTCAAGTCATAACCAAGCTCCTCAGAAATAACCTGACCGCCTGTCAGAACAGCGATATCCTGCAGCATCTCTTTTCTTCTATCACCATAGCCAGGTGCCTTAACACCAACTACAGAGAATGTACCACGCAATTTATTTACAATAAGAGTTGTAAGAGCCTCGCCCTCAATATCCTCAGCAATAATCAGAAGTTTCTGTCCGCCCTGTACAATCTGCTCAAGCAATGGCAGGATGTCCTGAATATTAGAAATCTTCTTATCTGTAATGAGGATGTATGGGTTATCAAGCTCTGCCACCATCTTCTCCATATCTGTTGCCATGTAAGCAGATACATAACCTCTGTCAAACTGCATACCTTCAACCAAATCAAGCTCGGTCTTCATGGTCTTTGACTCCTCAATGGTAATAACACCATCCTTGGATACCTTTTCCATAGCGTCTGCTACAAGCTCACCAACACCATCATCTCCGGCTGAGATAGATGCAACTCTGGAAATCTGCTCCTTACCATTGATTGACTGGCTCATATCTGAAATAGCTTCAACAGCTGCATCACATGCCTTCTTCATACCCTTTCTAAGTACAATCGGGTTTGCACCGGCAGCCAGATTCTTCATTCCCTCATTTATCATAGCCTGTGCCAAAACAGTTGCTGTTGTAGTACCGTCACCGGCTACATCGTTTGTCTTTGTTGCAACTTCTTTTACAATCTGTGCACCCATGTTCTCAAACGGATCCTCAAGTGTAATTTCCTTTGCAATCGTAACACCATCATTTGTAATTAAAGGTGTTCCAAATGATTTATCAAGAACAACATTTCTTCCTTTTGGTCCAAGTGTCACACTTACTGTATCTGCTAACTGATTTACGCCTGCTTCAAGAGCTTTTCTTGCTTCAGCTCCGTATTTAATTTCCTTTGCCATTTTTATTTGCCTCCTAATCTATTTTCATTTCATGATCATTTATTTTACAATCGCAAGAATGTCTGACTGCTTTACAATGATGAACTCATCGTCCCCAAGCTTAACCTCAGTGCCTGCATACTTGGAATAAATAACTTTATCTCCCGGCTTAACCTCCATCGGTACCTTCTCGCCGTCCACAACAGCTCCAGGGCCAACTTCAACAACCTCTGCATACTGTGGTTTTTCTTTTGCCTGTGATGGTAAAACAATACCTGACTTTGTTGTTTCTTCTGCAACTGACTCTTTTAATACTACTCTGTCTCCTAAAGGTGATAACTTCATTTCATATTCCTCCTAACAATTTTGTTTTTAGCACTCGCTTTCATTGAGTGCTAACATAGTTCTTATTTTAACCATTTTCTAGAAAAAATCAACCCCTAATTTTAACTTTTAACATTTTATACACATTTTTTTCAGACATCCCCCAGCAAAACATATATATATTATTTTCCAATCCCATTTTCGCGCCCGTAAAAAAACAGGTATTGCTGTGCATATCCTGCATATTCTTCGAAATGTTCAGCCGCAAAACGTTCTATTTCTTCTTTTGTTGCAGACTTATGAAAATAAAGTTCTTCCATAATGCGTTTCATCCACACATCCACAGGAAATACCTCCGCACGTCCAAGTCCAAATAGCAATACACAATTTGCCACCTTTTCCCCTACGCCACGAATGGACATGAGCGTTGTCCTTGCCTCAGAGACTGACATTCGTCTTAACGCTTCCTCCTGTATTTCTCCCCGATATATCTTTTCCACCGCATCACGTATGTACGGTGCCCGAAAACCAACTTTACACCCGCGTAATGCTTCCTCACTCACTGGATACAACTGCTCTACCGTAGGAAATAAATATCCGAGAGAACCGTCAGGTCCTGCCACCTTCGTCCCATACTGTTTTGAAAGTGTTTCCACAAGCTGGCGAATATGAGGAATCTGCTTATTTTGTGATATGATAAAAGAAATCAGTGTTTCAAAAAAATCCTGATGCAGAATACGAATTCCCGCTTTTGCCTGAACCGCCGGCGCAAGCCTGTCATCCAACTCAACAATTCTGTTTTTTATACTCCCATAATCCGTATCCATATCAAAGTAATCACGCCATATTTTCTGATATTCCTCCTCTGTCGTATCATATAGCACAATCCTGCTTGTACCATTTTCATCCAAAATCTGATTTATATGCAGAACACATCCCTTTGCACACACAATGTAATCATGATCCCCTATGCATGCAAAATGAAAACACTGCCCACACTCCAAAATATCCGCAATATCAAAATCAGGCACGTCATCCAATATCAGATTATGATTCCTACTGTATATATTCATATTCGTTTTATCTCCTGCATATTCCCAAATCTTCTGTATATTTATAGATGACAGGTGAAATGTTGATTTCTGTCCGGACATCTCCATACATATTTTTGCCGACATAATGGCATTGTACAGGACGCAGATATGTTTTGCAAGTCTGCCCGGAATCATATATAATAGATTCTATATTAGAAAATAATTGTAAATCATTCATGCTGTGACATGAGATATTCATAATGCGCAGTTTCAGAATGACAAAAACGTATTTGATGAAAGGAGAACCCTATGGCCGAACAATTATACACGATTCCCGTAAACGACGCATTTGAGACTGACTGCGAATGTCCTCTCTGTGCCATGCAAAAACAACTGGAACAAAATGCCATTGAATACACGATGGGACCAAGCTATATGGAGGACGATAACCGGGCAATGACAGACAAACTCGGTTTCTGCAGTCATCATATACGCATTCTTTATGGTGAGAAAAACAGACTGGGACTCGCTCTCATGCTCAAAACCCACACAGACAAAACAATCAAGGATTTAAAAGAGTTAAGTGAAAAAAATCCTGCCTCTTCGGGCGGTTTGTTCAAAAAACAGGCAGCATCCTCCGTAGGTGAATATATACGCAAACTGGAGAGCACATGCTTTATCTGTGAGCGTGTGGAAAAAACCTTTGAGCGCTATGTTGATACCATTTTCCACCTCTGGAAAAAAGATAAATCTTTCCATGAAAAATTCAAGAACAGCAAAGGCTTCTGCACCTGCCATTACGGTATGTTGTATGATTATGGCAGTCAAAAGTTGTCCAAGGATGCATACAGTGAATTTCTCACCATACTGAACAAGGTGTATTTTGATAACATGGAACGCGTCAATGGAGACATCGGATGGTTTATCGATAAATTCGATTATCGTTACAAAAATGAGCCATGGAAAAACTCAAAAGATGCACTGCCAAGGGGAATCATAAAAGCCAATCATACCTTTGTCGAGTAACAGCACTTTTGTTATAAAGGAAAAAGGCTGTCGCACTAAGGCGATATGGCAGAGATATATGTATAATGGAGGAAAACCGTTTGTGAATGCCGGTACTTAGAGAGATAGAAAAGCCCCAAATTCGGTAATACACAATGTGTAAATTACAGAATTTGGGGCTTTTCTGTCGAGCTTAGTATCCGCTGCGTGAGCAACCGAGCGAGAGCGGGTTTTCCGAATTATACATATATCCCTGCCATACCACCATAGTACGATAGTCCACTTTCTTTTTGTTACATAAGGGATGCGGCCACTTCATAATTCATCAAATTGTTATATTCATATCCACTGCTGTGTTCCTCGATATAATTTCCATCTTGATCCTTCGGATAACAATCCGCAAGGAACTGACGATATTCATTCAACCTTCCCCTGTATACGATTTCCAGTTCATCCCAAACACGGAAATCCTCAGGACGAACAAGTCCCGGCTTTTTGTCAAACATTTGAACACCGGCTTTTTGTAAAACAAAATATACAAATTGAGAGCAGAAATAATTATATTTACGCTCAATCGCACGATTACACATAACGCCAAATATACCGAGATAATTATATCGATAAAAAGCTTTATCGCGCTTAAATTTGTTTAATATCCTGTTAATCTGCTTATATTGTCTTGCCGTAACCCACAATCTGGCAATCTGACATGTTGTATTAACATCTCTTCCAAACACACCAGTGGTTATATCTTCTGAGATAAATCCGCAATCAAAGGGATTTCTGACTTTTTTTCTGGCAAAACTGTACATTTCATTTAACTCTATATCTAAAGCCAGTGAAGTGTGTGCATATGGCTGTTTTGTCCACATTTTAATCACATTAGACGGCCATGTGGAAGTTTTTGAAACCATAATATATACACACTTATTTTTTTCTGTGTTTTTTTTGTGGTTTATCTTTTTGATATTTTTTCTTGAGGAAGAATGCTTTTTCCCCATATGAAAGCCTCCCAACTATTTACGTTATATTACAACGAACCGACTGTATTCCCCTTTTTTATCTCTTCCTTAATCAGTTCCTTTAACGTCAATGCCTGTTCTTTTAATCTCGGTGAAACATTCTTAGATGTAATAATACCGCCCAATAACTTTACAGCATCATTATATTTCTTAAGTCTCCTCGCCATATCTGCCATAACGTACTGCAGTGTATTCTCATCCATGCCGGCAATCGGGAACGGTTCACTGGAGATAGCCGCACAAAAACCATCATAAGCATTCTTAATGCACTCCAGCTCATTCATATACAGTTCCTTGATTCCCTCATCTCCGCGTTTTAATGTCATCCGCTTTCCGCGCAAAACCCATGCAAGCTTCATGCTTGTATAAGCACGCTCACTGTTTTTTGCTTTCTTAACCACCGACGTAAGCAGAGCCAGCTTGTATCTGGCAATTGCATCATCATAAGTATACAAGTCCACCGTATTATCAATACCCTGGAAATGCGAGCCTATATTATCATATATTTCTTTCATCTGTCTTGTTGACAATTTCCCAAAATACCTTGTCAATGCAGAGTATCCACATTTATCGCATGTAATGACATCATATTTGATTGGATCTATCCCATCATATATCGGCCGCAGATCTGTATCCTTTCCCGTCATCTTAACTTTACCAACTCTGATAAATTTTGTTTGAAAAGACAAGTCACATACCGGGCATACATAATGTTTGTCATACAGTGCTTCTTTTTCTCTCTCAACAGGATCAATCTCTGTCTCTTGCTGCACATTGTCCCGATTTGGACTTACTGCATTATGATTCTCATGCTCAATCACTTTTGTATTCTCGTAATCTCCAAGACCGAACTTACCCATATCAGAAAACAGTCCCATAATTTCCTCCTAACTTGGTTTATACGAGCTCTTCAGAGACACAATTCGATTAAAGACAAGATGATCTTCCGTCGTATCTTTTATATCGACGCAGAAATATCCGTGTCTTAAAAACTGGAATGCATCTCCTTTTTGTGCATCCTTAAATGCCGCTTCCAACTTACAATGTTTGAGTACTGTAAGAGAATTCGGATTATAGTTCAACGTACCGTCGGCATTCAGTTTTCCCTTTTCTTCATCAACAATATTTTCGTACAAACGCACTTCAGCATCAACTGCACTTTCTGCAGATACCCAATGAATTGTTCCCTTCACCTTACGCCCTTCGAAACCTGAGCCACTCCGCGTCTCAGGATCATAGGTACAATGAATCTCGGTTACATTTCCGTCTGCATCCTTTTTAAAATCTACACATTTAACAAAATAAGCACCTTTGAGGCGTACCTCATTTCCAGGGAAAAGTCTGAAATATTTCTTTGGCGGAATCTCCATAAAGTCTTCCCTGTCAATATACAGTTCTCGACTGAAAGCTACTTTTCTGGTTCCTGCCTCAGGATTCTCCTGATTGTTGTCTACATCGAAATACTCTACTTGTCCTTCCGGATAGTTATCGATAATCAATTTTACAGGATCGAGAACAGCCATCATACGATTGGCTTTCATCTTTAAATCCTCACGGATACAATACTCCAGCATAGCATAATCCACAGAACTCTGGGACTTGGAAATGCCGACCATATCCATAAACATTTTGATTGACTCCGGTGTAAATCCACGTCGTCTCAAAGCAGATAACGATACAAGACGCGGATCGTCCCATCCGTCCACAATACCATCCTCAACCAGCTTTTTAATATAGCGCTTGCCAGTCACCACATTTGTCAAATATAATTTAGCAAACTCAATCTGCCTTGGTGGCGTTTCATATTCAAGCTCTGTAACAACCCAATCATACAGTGGTCTGTGATCCTCAAATTCCAATGTACAGATAGAATGTGTAACGCCTTCTATCGCATCCTCAATCGGATGGGCAAAATCATACATCGGGTAAATACACCATTTATCCCCTGTATTATGATGTGTCATGCGTGCAATACGATAGATGACCGGATCACGCATATTCATATTCGGGCTTGCCATGTCAATCTTTGCCCGGAGCACCTTACTTCCGTCAGGATACGCACCATTCTTCATGCCTTCGAACAAGGTCAGATTTTCTTCCACACTTCTGTCCCTGTATGGGCTGTTCTTTCCCGGCTCAGTAAGCGTACCTCTGTACTCCCTGATTTCGTCTGCCGTCAAATCGCAGACATATGCCTTTCCCTTTTTAATCAGCTTGATTGCAGCCTCGTACATCGCATCGAAATAATCGGATGCAAATAATACCTTTCCGCCAAAATCAGCACCTAACCAGTTAATATCATCTATAATTGACTGAACAAACTCTGTCTTTTCTTTCGTAGGATTCGTATCATCAAAACGGAAATTAAACTGTCCGCCATACTCTTTTGCGAGACCATAGTTGAGCAATATGGACTTTGCATGTCCGATATGCAGGTAACCATTTGGCTCAGGTGGAAATCTGGTCACAACCTTTGTATATTTTCCCTCCGCCAAATCTTTTTCGATTTCCTGTTCAATAAAATTTTTTGAGATTACTTCGCCTTCCATGTAAGCCTCCTTCTATTCTGTCAGAGATGGTTCTCCCCTAAAAATAATCATTAAATAATATCATACCATCAAATCCATACTACGTCAAACTATCATACATTATTTTTCGTCTGTTTGTGAATCCGTGTCCGGTGTTTCTGATGGTTCATCCGCAAATGCACTGTCCAGACTGATATCATAATCTTCTTTTATCTTATGGTTAATCAGTTCAGACTGCTTTTCAAACTCATCATATGCAGACTGCTTATCCTCACGCACACTGTCTTTCTCAACATTGCCATCAGACTCGGCCTTTACGATTGGGATAACATCAATCTGTCCATCCCGTTCCGTCGGTGTCGTATCCTTAATATCCACCATCGGACTTTCAACCGGTGCCTCGCTCTGTTCCTCAACATGTTTATCGATACTATCCTTTTCTGCAGTCAGATGTGCAATCATATCCTCCGCCTGTTCCAATTCCTGCTTAACATTCTTCCTCTTAACAGCAAACACGATTGTTAAAATCAGGAAGAGCAGACACAATGCACCAATGCCACATATAATGTAAAACAATATTTCTCTTGTAAAAAATCCTTCATCGTCATCCCCCGGTGCATCAAGCGGCGTTGCATCCAAAACTGTGGCAGTCTCTGTTTCCTCCTCTGTAAGCTGTTCAGGCACATAACGAATGAATGCTCCCTCTTTTGCATCATAAAGATAAAATCCCTCATCGCCATCTATATTCATAGCGTAGACCAGATATATATCTTCATCTGCAACATTCTCCGACTGATATGCAGTAACCTTGTTTCCCTGCAAATCAAGCTCCGTCTCCACATAGCCATTTGGTATTGGAATCCCAGCAGGAACAGGGAGAATAATATAACGATTAAAGCTGGAAGAATATTCACAATACGGAATAAAGCTATCTGCATCCTGATCATACACAAACCATGTATAGTCAAAATCCTCATCATATAAGCAAACCAAAATAATCTTTTTATTTGGAGACTCATACGCCATAATTTCCCATTCCTGATACTGAATCGTAGTTGCCGAAAAACGCTCCGGCACCTCCAGCTCCGTTGCATCATTGACAAAACGATATGTCTCTCCGTCAATCGTCACCTCAGCATCCTCCAGGATCTCACCGACAGCAACACGGATACTATATATTTTTACCGCACCATTTTCAGCCGTGACAGTAACCTTAACAATATTCTCGCCTTTTTGCAGTTTATCAGCTCCAGACACACTAGTGGAAGCCTTTTCATCCTCGGTTGTAGCACTGACCACAATGCTTGTCACATCTTCCTCCAATTGGACAAAATAAGATGTCTTTGACGCTGAAAAAGCGGGATCCAGTGTTCCAGGAGACACTTGTAAGCTTGCCAGGTTGCAATTTGATGAACGGGAATCTTCCTCCTCCGTTGTACTGGTCTGTTCTCCCGTTTCACTTGTAGTAGGGCTCTCCGTACTCTCTGCTGTTGCTACAGTTACATTTGCACCGGCATGTGTAATCGCAATCTGTTCATAATTGATATTGTATACTTCAGAACCACTTGTTGAGATATAACAGGAACCGTTTGCAATCGCAGTAAAATTGAGCGATGTTGAACCTGTACCGCCAACCAGCCTGATAGTTCCCCCACTTCCGTTTGCCTGAGCTGCACCGCTTCCAGACACAAATTGCAGGACAGAAGAATTATAGGTTACATAAATATCATATTGCGATACATCCGAACCGCTTACGGTAACCGTGGCCGTTACACTGCTTCCGATTGAAACAGTACTTGCCGAAAGAGCTATCGTGACGGATGCTCCCGCTGCTTTTACATTCATGTTTCCGATATTCAGGCACAATGCCAACGCCAAAAATAAAGTAACTATTTTCTTTGTAATCTTCATTTTCTTCCTCCTGTAACTGCATTTCTAATTTGTAATTAGCTCAATGCCAACAATATGTCGCTGTAATCGCACAATATCAAGCACAGATATCTTACCATCACCATTCACGTCACATGCCATATCCGATGCATCTAACCCAACGATTACTCTCTGTATTTTCACAATATCGAGAACTGATATCTTACCATCACCATTTACATCGCCTTTTGCCGTTCCGCTCGTTCCCGGCGTAGTTCCTCCGGGCGTTGTCGAACCCGGTGTAGCCGTTCCGCGCACAACAGTTAGCGTGTAGGTCCGTGTCGCACCACTCTGCGCCGTCACCGTAATATTTATCGTATTGGTTCCTTCAGCTAACTGATAGGTTCCAAGCCCTGATATTTTTGCTGCACTGTTCACCGTGCTGCCTGACACATTGATACTATTTATTGAAGATGACACAATCAGCGAATAGCTTGTTGTCTCATTAATAGCAAACGTCGGTGTCAGCGAATAACCATCCACAGAAAGTGATTTCAGCCAATTATTTGGATTACCCGAATCCGCAGGCTTTGATACCGCCGAAGCCGGCATATTGTTATATACCGGTATTTCAAATACCATGGATGACGCCAGTAGATTATTATTTTTATATGCATTATAATTTGTCAGACACTCGGTTGCCGGAGCCTGTACATTCGTCATGTACTGATGACTGAACAGACTTCCCTTATTCGTAACATTAAATTTCTGTGTGTACAATGTATTTTGTCCAACTGAGATATAAGATGCTCCCAGGAACTGTGCACCACCAATAATAGATTTTGACACAGAGTTCCATGGTCTGCCATAGGAGCCTGACTGAGCCGCCCACGCAAGACCTTTTGTTACAGGAGAACCATTTGCTGTATCGGTTGCTCCAATATTATAAAAATTATAGATTCCGGGGTAAGAAGAACTCGTACCGGTTGCGGCCACACCTGCCGTTGTCCCCATCTCAAGACGGATTCTTGATGCAATGTGATATGGGCTCACACCGCTTGCAGCAGCTGCGTCCATGATAATCTGAGCATAGGTCTTTGTCTCTCCCTGCGGCACAGTCTGATACATAAATGTACCCTTTAAAATTGCCTCAACTCCGCTCTCGTTTTGCACACCCGCCTGATAGGACAAACTTTCAAATACAAATATGTAATTCTCATAAAGATAAGTTCTTGGGTCAAGATAATATGTAACCAACGCATCCGAAGCCGCGAACCATGTTGTTCCGTCATACGGACTCCATTTATCCGTAGCATAATTATAACCAACCGTGGTAGATCGCCAGTTATAATGCGGGTATGAGCTGGAACCATATACCAGATTCTTTATCTGTCCTGTTTTATTTACTTCATTTGAAACAAGGGTATTCCAGTCGATTCCTGTCTGAACAGCCCTAAACTCCCAGTTCGGATACAACTCATGAAGTCGTCTCAAATATACCTTATAACTCTCAGGGAACCCCTGTGCTGTAAGCTTTGCCTCAAAATCAGCATCCGACGACGGTTGCGTCGTTCCTTCATTATTGATTGAAATAAACTGGGACGATACATAGCCGGTATAGCCATTACCGCCATAAGAAAGCGAAACCTTATACCATGATGAATTTGTTGTATCCAGAACGGAAAGCTGCTGCCCACTCATCAGCATAATGGTTACACCATTTGCATCCTTTATGGGCGTTCCCCCCGGTGTTTCCCTAAAATAGACATAGTCCGCTGTAATACTGCCGGATGACGCCGCTTTGGAATCCATATCTGACTGCCACGGAATGATCATTTGAAATATTAGAATAAATGTTAATATTGCACAGATTGCTCTGGTTCTGTATTTCATATGTATATACCTCAAAAAATTATGTA
>CAMAMD010000032.1 GCA_945836785.1 uncultured Clostridium sp. | reverse complement strand
TAAAACGTGAAGTAATCCGAATCGTGACCCCGGGCACCAATATGTCCAGTGAGATATTGGACGAGGCTAAAAATAACTATTTGATGAGCATATCTTATTATAATTTCAAGTATGGCATATCCGTGACTGATATATCAACCGGTGTATTTAAATGCTGCCGTGTTGTGAGCGGTGAGAAAGTGTTGGATGAAATTAATAAGTATCAGCCATCGGAAATTATATATCAGGATACGGTGGCCCGTTCAGGACTTAATATGGGGCCGGTGGTTGACAAGCTGCATATATCTGTGACAGAGGCACCATCACATTACTTTGACTATGATACTGCAGAAAATACAATTACAAGACATTTTCATGTGTCAAGCCTTGAGGGACTTGGACTGAAGGATATTCAGGAGACTGTGGTTTCCACAGGCGCCATGTTGCAGTATCTCTATGATACGCAGATGAACAGTCTGCAGCATATCAATCATATCGAAATATATTCGGTTGATGCCTATATGATCATAGATTCTTCTACCAGAAGAAATCTGGAACTTACGGAGACCCTTCGGGATAAGCAGAAAAAGGGTTCTCTGCTCTGGGTGCTGGATAAGACGAAAACCGCTATGGGAGCAAGAAAGCTGCGGGAATATGTTGAACAGCCTCTTTTGTCAAAGAAAATGATAGAGAGACGTCTGGATGCGATTGGTGCTTTGAACAATTCAGTGATTACCCGTGAAGAGCTCAGAGAGTATCTGAATACAATATATGACCTGGAACGGCTTATGACGAGAATCTCTCTTAAAACAGCAAATCCAAGAGATATGTTGTCATTTAAGAATTCTATTCGATATCTGCCGGATATCAAAAATCTGCTCCGTGAGCTTTCAGCGGATTATTACGGTGAAATCTATGATAATCTGGATACGTTAACTGATTTATATGAGCTTTTGGAGGCAGCGATTGATGAGGAACCGCCGATTACAGTGAAGGAGGGCGGAATCTTTAAACCCGGCTACCTGAAACAGATTGATGACTTAAAGCTGGCAAAGACGGAATGCAAAAACTGGCTTGCGGCACTTGAGGCTGAGGAACGGGAAAAAACAGGTATAAAAAATCTTAAGATAAAATACAACAAGGTATTTGATTATTATTTTGAGGTGACGAATTCTTTTAAGGATATGGTGCCGGATTATTTTATCAGAAAGCAGACACTTGCAAATGCCGAGCGTTATACCACAGATAAGCTGGAAGAACTATCAAATACCATACTCGGTGCCGAGGACAGACTGTATGCACTGGAATATGAAACCTATGTGGAGCTTCGTGATAAGATAGGAGAGGCACTTACCAGAGTACAGAAGACCGCACATTATATTGCGGAGCTTGATGCACTTGCATCTCTTGCGTATGTTGCTGAGAAAAATAATTACGTTCGTCCGAATATAAACGAGAATGGCATAATTGATATCAAAAACGGCAGACATCCTGTTGTTGAGAAAATGCTGTCGGGAGGAAGTTTTGTCGCAAACGATACCTATCTGAATAATGTTGAGAGCAGAATATCTATTATAACAGGGCCAAATATGGCAGGAAAGTCTACATATATGAGACAGACAGCACTGATTGTTCTGATGGCACAGATTGGTTCTTATGTACCTGCCGAATATGCAGATATCGGTTTGTGCGACAGGATATTTACCAGAGTCGGTGCTTCGGATGATCTTGCCTCCGGACAGTCTACGTTTATGATAGAAATGAATGAGGTTGCAAATATACTGCGAAATGCCACCTGTAACAGCCTTATAATTTTGGACGAAATAGGGCGCGGAACCTCGACGTTTGACGGGCTTTCCATTGCATGGGCGGTGGTTGAATATATTGCAGATAAAGATATTATAGGTGCAAAGACATTATTTGCCACCCATTATCATGAGCTGACGGAGCTGGAGGGGAAACTGTCCGCTGTCAATAATTATTGTATCGCAGTGAAAGAGGATGGAGACGATATTGTATTCCTGAGAAAGATTATAAAGGGCGGTGCAGACAGAAGCTATGGTATACAGGTTGCCAGACTGGCTGGGGTACCGGAACAGGTTCTGGTTCGTGCAAGAGAAATCTGCGACCAGTTGATTGATACGGATATTTTGTCTAAAGCGAAAGCAATTGAGACCAGAGATATGAAACAGGAGAAGAAAGATGATTATGATCAAATGACTCTTTTCTCCTCACCAACGGAACTTTCCATTGCCAATGAGCTAAAAACAATGGATTTAAACAATATGACACCAATGAAGGCTATGCTTTATCTACAGGAACTGCAGGACAGATTAAGGGAATAAGATATGATTAAAGTACTTGATAAAACAACCATCGATAAAATTGCTGCAGGAGAGGTCATTGAGAGGCCATCTTCGGTTGTAAAGGAGCTTTTGGAAAATTCCATAGATGCGGGAGCAACTTCTATTACAGTTGAGATCAAGGAGGGTGGACTATCTC
This sequence comes from uncultured Clostridium sp., assembly GCA_945836785.1. Next base: position 9,015 of record CAMAMD010000032.1, on the reverse strand, counting down.
TGATTCGCGTGACAGATAACGGCTGTGGCATTCCGAAAGATGAAGTAAAAACCGCGTATCTGAGCCATGCTACGAGCAAGATTGAGAGTGCAGATGATTTGAATTCCATATGCTCACTCGGATTCCGCGGAGAAGCACTTTCAACGATAGCAGCCGTATCGCAGACGGAGATGATTACCAAGACTGTGGAGAGTCTGACCGGTGTAAAATATGTGATTCACGGCGGACAGGAAATTGATTTTTCGGATGTGGGAGTACCGGACGGAACAACGATTGTTGTCAGAAACTTATTTTATAATACGCCGGCAAGAAAAAAATTCTTAAAATCTCCGATGACGGAGGGCTCTTACATAAATGATTTGGTCTTAAGGATTGCCCTGTCCCGACCTGATATTTCCGTCAAGTTGATTGTAAACGGGCAGAGTAAGATTGATACTTCCGGAAATGGAAATATAAAAGATACCATATATCAGCTCTTTGGCAGGGATATCACCTTAAATCTTTTGGAGGTGAAGTATGCCGATGAGAACATCCGAATGGAGGGATATATCGGAAAACCTTTTATCTCCAGAGGAAACAGAGGCTTGGAGAATTATTTTATAAATAACAGATACATTAAGAGCAGTATCATCAACCGTGCGATTGAGGAGGGGTATAAGACATTTGTCATGCAGCACAAGTTTCCGTTTTCAGTGCTGTATCTTACGCTTCCCCCTGAAAAATGTGATGTCAATGTCCATCCGACTAAGATGGAATTTAAATATGACAATGAACGTGAGCTTTTTGAGATTATTACCCGTACAATCAGGGAAACATTGACACACAGGGAAATCATTCCGAAAGAAAACGGCGAAGACAAGAATAAAGTTGCAGGACAGGACAAAAAAGGCAAAGCTGCACCTGAGAAACCACCGGAGCCATTTGAGACGGAGCGAAAGCATGCACCGACTCAGACCAGTATGATTCCGCAGGGGAATGTCAGGGCAGGGAAATACAGTCCGACATATCGTATTCTTGAGGCTTTGAAGCAGCAGGAGAAAGAAGCAGATTTAACGAAAGCTAAACAGGAAACGCAGGCTTCGAAGACAAGAGAGCAGGAAACACAGGCTTCAAACAAAACAGAGAGCTATAACGCAGCGTTAAATCTTATTAAGGACGACGGTGTAAAATATGAGCCGTCAAAACCTGCCGATACGAAGGGTACTGAAGAAAAGTATACTGATACAAAAAATACCGACCAGCGGACAAATGCTGTCGAAACACAAAAAACACACGTCAACAGGGCGGTGGATGCGTATATTCGAAACGAACAGGCGGCAAAAGAAATAACAGGTGAACAGGCCTCCTTGTTTGATGATGACTTCCTTACCGAGAAAGCGAGGAAAAAACATCGTTTAATCGGTCAACTGTTTGATACATACTGGCTGATTGAATATGAGAAAAATCTGTATATTATGGATCAGCATGCTGCGCATGAGAAAGTAAATTATGAGAAATTAATGCACAGTTTGCATGAAAAAGAAGTCTTTTCCCAGCAACTCATGCCTCCAATGGTAATCACGGTGTCCTATGCCGAGCGTCAGGCGATTATGGATAATTTTGATTTGTTTATGAAAATTGGCTACGATATTGAAGAATTTGGTGGGAATGAATTCAAGATTAACGCTGTGCCGAGCAATTTGTATGGATTACATGGAAGAGAGATGTTTCTTGAATTTGTCGGCTCGCTGGTGGATAATGTCGGGTATATGTCAAATGATGTTTTTATCCGAAAATTATCTACGATGGCATGTAAAGCATCCATAAAAGGCAATATGCATATCAGCTTTGCCGAGGCAGATGCGTTGATTGATCAACTGTTGCAGCTTGACAATCCATACACCTGCCCGCACGGAAGACCGACGATTATATCAATCAGCGAAAGTGAGCTTGAGAAGAAATTTAAAAGAATTGTGTGATTTTGAGGATAATTGCTATGATGACAGAACATGATAAAAAAAAGTTGATAATTTTAACCGGTCCCACTGCAGTGGGAAAAACCGCTTTGTCTGTCCATCTGGCAAAGGCTGTAAATGGTGAAATTATTTCGGCAGATTCTGTTCAGGTGTACAAGCATCTTGATATCGGTTCTGCGAAAGTGACGCAGAAAGAGATGCAGGGTGTACCACACCATCTGATAGATGTGCTTGACCCCACGGAGGAATTCAGCGTAGCCGCATTTCAAAGATTGGCACGAAAGGCTATGGAAGAAATATATGCGAGAGGGCATGTGCCTGTGATTGTCGGGGGAACAGGATTTTATATCCAGGCTGTGCTTTATGATATAGATTTCGCACAGACTGAGGATGACGGCTATCGTGCTTATCTGGAACAGTTATACAAGGATGAGGGAGCGGATGCATTGTATGATTTACTTTTGAAAAAAGATCCTGCTTCCGCAAACAGTATTCACAAAAACAATGTAAAGCGGGTCATTCGTGCCCTGGAATATGAACATCAGACAGGACAGCAGATATCGACACATAATGCAACGGAGAGAGAAAAAACTTCTCCATATAATTTTGCATATTTTGTATTAAATTGCGACAGAGCAAAGCTGTATGAACGGATAGAGCAGCGTGTGGACATCATGATGGAACAAGGGCTGGTTGATGAAGTGAAATCATTGGTTTCCGAATATGGTCTGTCCCGTGATATGGTTTCCATGCAGGGGCTTGGCTATAAGGAAATTTTGCAATATCTGGACGGGGAAATTTCTCTTGATGAGGCAGTATATATATTAAAACGTGATACCAGACATTTTGCAAAACGTCAGCTCACCTGGTTTAGACGGGAACGTGATGTGATTTGGGTGGATAAAGATCAGTTGGTTTCGGAAGAAGAACAGCTTGACTTTATGCTGGCAGCTTTACAGGACAGAAAAATTATCTCATGATATTACATGGTGGAGGAAACAATGACTGACACATTAAAAAAATATTATCTGGAACTTGGAATAGATGAAAAAGTTTATGATTATTGTACGGAGATTGAAACCGGATTAAAGGAACGTTTTTCAGAAATTGACAAAACAGCCGAGCAAAATCAGGTAAAGGTGATAAAGGCGATGCAGGAGGCACGCTTTGCGGAGGAACATTTATATGGAACCACCGGATATGGGTATAACGATGCCGGGCGGGAGGCTGTGGAGACTATCTATGCAAAGGTATTCGGAACAGAGGATGCGCTGGTGAGACAGCAGATTACCTGCGGCACACATGCACTTACAATTGCATTGTCTGGGAATTTGCGACCGGGTGATGAAATACTTTCACCGGCAGGAAAGGTTTATGATACACTGGAGGGTGTAATCGGTGTTCGTGAACAGAAAGGTTCTCTTGTAGAATTTGGCATCACATTTCGACAGGTTGATTTGCTGCCAAACGGTGAATTTGATTATGAGAATATCAGGAAAAATATAAATGAAAAAACGAAATTGATTGAAATACAGCGCTCTAAGGGTTATGACGTAAGACCGACACTTTCAGTTGCAAAAATAGGTGAAATTATCAAGTTTGTGAAATCGATTAAGCCGGATGTTATCTGCATGGTGGATAACTGCTATGGTGAATTTGTAGAGACAATTGAACCATCGCAGGTGGGAGCCGATATGGTGGTTGGTTCCCTGATTAAGAATCCGGGTGGTGGACTTGCACCGATAGGCGGTTATATTTGCGGAACAAAAGAATGTATTGAAAATTGTGCATACAGACTGACGAGTCCGGGACTCGGAAAGGAAGTCGGTGCCTCGCTGGGCGTTACAAGAAACATTGCACAGGGGCTTTTCCTGGCACCTACAGTGACGGCTGCTGCCTTAAAGGGGGCAATATTTGCGGCAAATGTTTATGAGAAGCTTGGATTTAAAACTGTTCCGAACAGTACGGAGAGCAGACATGATATCATTCAGGCTGTAGAATTTGGAAAGCCGGAACTGATACAGGCTTTTTGCGAGGGAATTCAGGCTGCGGCACCTGTTGACAGCTTTGTGACACCGGTTCCGTGGGATATGCCGGGCTATGACAGCCAGGTTATTATGGCAGCCGGAGCATTTGTGTCGGGGGCTTCCATTGAATTATCTGCAGATGCACCAATGAAAGAACCTTATGCGGTATATTTCCAGGGTGGACTCACCTATCAGCATGCCAAGTTCGGAATTATGATGTCACTACAGAAAATAGTAGAAAAAGGACTGCTTAAGGTGGTATAATGTGAATACTTATATAATAAATTGGAGGATATTATGGCTGGTGTTGTAAATAAAAATAAATGGACATTATTATTGATATTGTTAAGCGGAATTGTGCTGGGTGGTTTTATCGGATATTTGTGCAGGGGAATCAGCTGGTTATCATGGCTTTCCTTTGGACAGAGCTTCGGCTTATCCTCCCCGGTTGTACTTGATTTGGGGATTTTTGTCATCACATTCGGCTTGACAATCACAATTAATATTGCAAGTATTATCGGTATTATTATCGGTATAATCATATATAAGGTATTATAAATGTGCTTATGCATCTTGGAGAGGTGGAAGGAGCATATAAATGTCTAATTTAATCAAAGATATCGCCTGTTGTGAGCGCCCTTATGAAAAGGCAATTGCCCAGGGGGTGCAATCTCTTACGGATGCGGAGCTTTTGGCGGTCATTATAAGAAACGGAACCAGAGATGAAAGTGCAATCGATCTGGCAAACCGGATTCTCAACACGCATTTTTTTCATAAAGGACTTCATGGCCTTCAATATGTGAGTCGGGAAGAATTGCTTAAGATAAAAGGAATCGGTAACACAAAAGCGACACAGCTTCTGGCAGTGGCAGAGCTTGCCAATCGCATGAATGCTGTCAGATTAAAAAAAGAAATGGATTTTAACAATCCTGACACAATTGCCATGTATTATATGGAAAAGTGCAAGTATCTTACCAAAGAGAGAACCTATATGATGCTACTTTCAGCTTCATATATGCTATTAAAAGAGTTGATGCTGTCGGAAGGAACGATTACCAGCACATTGCTTTCACCGCGGGAGATATTTATTGAAGCTTTACGCTATGAAGCGGTGAATATTATATTGATACATAACCATCCGTCGGGTGTTCCCGAACCGAGTGAAGCTGATATTGCGACAACAAGGCAGATCTTAGAGGCAGGCAGATTACTGGATATTTCCCTGGTGGATCATATTATTGTCGGGAACGGATGTTACGTAAGTATGATGGAGAGAGGACTTTTACAATGAAAATTGATAGACGCAAGGATATAAATCCCAAATATTTGTTGTTGACATGTACGATTATCTGTATCGGCGTGTTTATCGCATCATATTTCGCAATGGATAAGGTGGCCGCAGTCAAAAATATTACCATTAAGCTGATAACACCGATTCAGAATGGAATTAACCAGATTGGTTTATGGACCGACTCCAAGATGGAAAACCTGAAGCAGATAGAGGAATTGAATGCAGAAAATGCAGCGTTGAGAGCGGAATTAGAGCAGTATAAAGAGGAATTAACCCAGTTTCAAAACCGGCAAAATGAGCTGCAAGAGCTTCAGGCTTTATATGATTTAGACGAGCAGTATCCTGATTATAACAAAACCGCTGCCAATGTATATGCAAAAGATGCATCATCCTGGTTTGCCAATTTTTATATTGATAAAGGGCTGGACGACGGTTTGTTTGAGGGGGCGAATGTCATGTGTGACGGAGGTTTGGCCGGCATTATTACGGAGTGTCATTCGGATTATTCCAAGGTACGCGCAATTATAGACGACAATTCAAATGTGAGTGCACGTATTATGCCGTCTAATGCGTTGTGCACTGTAGAAGGGAACTTAAGTCAGTATGAAAACGGATATTTACTTGTGAAAAATATTGACAAAGATGCCAGTGTATCTGTCGGAGACAAGGTGGTAACTTCGACGATATCCGATCGCTATCATCCGGGACTTATTATCGGTTATGTTACAGAGACAGTGAATGATACAAATAATTTGACGATGACGGCATATATTACTCCGGCTGTGGATTTTAACAACATTTCCAATGTTTTGATCATTACCGATCAGAAAAAGTCGGTTACAGAGGAGTAGAATTTATACGAGGAGACTGTATTATGAGACGTGTAATTGCGCTTGGAGCACTCATAATTGTGAATTTTTCACTTCAATCTACTATATTTGGATTTCATGATATCAATAATATTACACCAAATTTACTTTTGATACTTACGATGTCATTTGGATTGATGCGTGGCCGGAAAGAAGGTCTTTTGGTTGGCTTTTTCAGTGGCTTTTTAATGGACGCTTTTTTTTCGAGTGTGCTTGGACCGTACATGTTCCTTTATATGATTATAGGTTACGTCAATGGTTTTTTTCATAAAAATTATATGATCGAAGATGTTCTTCTTCCGTTGCTTGTAATTGTAGCGGATGAGTTTGTATTTAATATGGCTATATATTTTGTGTTTTTCTTTTTGCACAATCAATTGAATTTCGGATTATATGTCAGGAAAATCATATTACCGGAAACACTTTGTACCACATTGCTTACAATTTTAATATATAAACTGTATGTGGTGATAAACAGACATTTGAAAGCAAAGGCGGATCAGGCATAATCGACCTGATTGGAAAGGATATTTTATGCTGCGAGAAATATTGACATCCATAAAAGAGATGATATTAGATTACGTAAAGCACAGGCTGTTTCCGGTTACTGTGGTTGTTATTGTGCTGTTTTCTATTCTTATAAGACGTCTGTTTGTTCTTCAGATTGTCGAGGGCGAGGAACATATGGAGAATTTTATTTACAAATCCGAGAAAACTCTGACGATTGAGGGCGTGCGCGGTAATATTTATGACAGAAATGGGAAATTAATTGCGTATAATGAATTATCCTATTCTGTTGTATATAGTAATGATACAAATATTTCTGTCAGGGCAAAAGAGCAGGGCATCAGTGAGAATGAATTGAAAAACAGTATTTTATCACGCACAATTCAGATTTTGGAGACAAACGGAGACAGTCTGTATGTTGATTTCCCGATTGAGCTTACCGGAGCGGGAGAATATAAGTATAAGGTCAAGGAGGGGCAACTGAAAACTTTCCTGAAAGATGTTTATTCGGTCACCGATTTTGATTTACTGAGTGATGAAAAGAAAAATGCGACGGCGGATGATGTAATGGAATATCTGACGGGAAAAACAATGTTTGCTCTCTCAGATACGTATTCCAAAGAAGAAGCATTAAAGATCGTTTCCTGTCGATATAAATTGTGGCTGAACCGGTATCAGCAATATATGCCGGTGACAATCGCTTACGATATAAGCGAGGAGAGCAATGCGGCTATTACAGAGTACAGTGATGTATTGTTGGGGATGGATGTTACGGTCAAATCTCTCCGCAGATATAATGATGCCGAATATTATGCACACATTATTGGATATATCGGTGCAATCGGAAGTGATGAATTGCAGGAATATAACAAGGATTTACCGGACGAGGATAAATATACCGGAGAAGAGATGGTTGGAAAAACGGGAATAGAACAGTATTGCGAGTCCGAGTTGCGGGGAAAAAGCGGTTCAGAGACCATGTATGTCGATAATCTTGGTAAGGTCATTGAAACTGTGGAGACAACCCCTGCATCAGCCGGTAATGATGTATATCTTACAATTGATACAGAATTGCAAAAATATTGTTATGATACATTGGAAAAAGAAATTGCATCGATTTTGCTGGCACATATCACACCCGCACTTACTGTAGAAGCCGGTGAAAATGCTGATATACCGATATCGGATGTCTATTTTGGATTATTTAACAATAACTATCTTTCTATTGAGGATATGGCTGAACCGGATGCCACTGAATTGGAAAAAACAATATATAGTGAATTTACATCAAAAAAAGAAACAACACTTAGTAAGCTGAATAATATTCTTACAGTAGATTTTACGCCACTTTGTGATTTGACTACCGAATATAAGGATTACATGGAATATATCTGTGGAATTTTGCGGGATGCGGGAGTATATGATGGCTCGTTGATCGATAAAAACAGCACGGTGTATATTGAATATAGTAACAATATGATATCGCTGGAGGAATATTTGAAATATGCAATCAGTGTTGAGGCGATTGATATCTCGGCGATAGATGCAACCAGCACATATTATGATAATGATGAAATATATAATCTTTTATGTGAATATATTATAAATTCTTTGCGGGAAGATACCGAATTCGACAAACAGATCATAAAAAACATGATAAAATTGGGTGAAATATCGGGATACAGTGTTGTTGAATTATTATACCAGCAGGGCGTTTTGGATGCTGAAAACGATACTGAGTATGCAGAATTTAAAAATGGCGTATATGATGCATATGAATTTATGCTTCGCAAGATTCAGAAACTGGATATTACGCCGGCCATGCTCGCTTTGGATCCATGTTCAGGTTCTGTTGTAGTGACAGATGTAAATACGGGGGATGTCCTGGCGATGGTCACCTATCCGAGCTATGATATCAACTACCTCACAAATGAGGTGGATGGAGAATATTACAACAAGCTGCTTGAAGATAAGACAACCCCTCTTATCAACCGTGCAACGCAGCAAAAGACAGCACCGGGTTCAACATTTAAAGTTGTATCTGCGATAGCAGGATTGAACGAAGGGGTTATTGACCAGTATTCCTATTTATTCTGTGGAGGAGTATTTGATAAGATTACGCCGTCTCCGCATTGCTGGCTTTTGGGAGGACATGGTAATTTGGATGTACAGCATGCCATTCAAAAATCCTGTAATGTATTTTTCTATCGCGTGGGGTATGCGCTGGCAGCGGATGAAAACGGGGAATACAATGATGCATTAGGTCTTCAGAAATTGAAAAAATATGCGTCAATGTTTGGATTCGATGATCTGTCCGGCGTGGAAATCCCTGAGGCAGAGCCTTCCATTTCGGATAGTGATGCCGT
>CAMAMD010000031.1 GCA_945836785.1 uncultured Clostridium sp. | reverse complement strand
AGTAACTGCATAGATACATTATAATCGACTTCGCTCTTATGTTCAATAAGTGAAATTAAATAAATAGGTATATTTTGATTTATATTTTTAATATTGATACGTTTGACGGTGTCGGTCTCAAAAGAGATACCGAGATATGCCTGGTATTTCTGGGTTACGTCTTCAATATCCTCCGGCATGACATCTTTCAGAATATCAATACCTGTATAGTTGCGTAGAAACTGGGCACACAGGGTGTGATCGTGGAAGACCATGCGGTTGTTGATGTCCTGAATCTGCCCTTTGAATAAAGCATCTGTGTGATTTTGTTTGTTTTTCATACGTTCCTTTCCGGGAGTTTCCCCTGTGGTGTATTGTAAGATATAAATGGCAGTGGATTTGTGCCTGTAGAATCAAGCACAATATCGAAAATAGGAAGTCAGATTGTAGAATCGGGATGTCCTCTGACTATGAGAGTAGTGTAGCATATGGATTTATCATTTGTAAAGATAAATATGGTGTTATCACGCAAAGTTCACAGAAACAAACAGGGCCGCAAACGTTGTAATAGTGTAGGAAATATGTTACAATAATAAATATTTTTTGTAAACGGGTTACTATGTTTTGACGATAAAGAAAATAGAAAAATAGGAGTGGAAGGTATGAATCAAACAAGAAAAAAGATAATCGCATTCATTTTATGTGTTTTGATGGTATTTACGACGCTGTATAGTGATGCATCCTTTTCTTTGGCTGAGGGGGAATATAATGGGCAATCACAGACGGAAACTGCTATAGGGGTAGTATCGGATGAGGATACAGAGCTGGATGGAGACACAGGACTTACTATAGTTGATACATTGGATACAGTGGGGGTGTCTGAGGATGACAACTTGGGTGTCACGGCAGATGTGCTTGAACCAGTGACCGCACCGGCAACGATGGAGCTTCCAAACTCTTCTGTTGAAGTTATTACATATGTAAATGGTGTTGAAACTACCATAGCAGATGCGGGAACTTTGAAAAACGGGGATAAAATCGAAGTGCGTTTGAAATGGACAATCAACAACACAAGCACGGAAAAAATTGATGCTAACACAGATATGACCTATGATTTGAATGCAACAGGTGTGGCACTGACAAATAATTCGGGTAGTGTATATTCAGGCGGTACATCGGTTGGTAATTTTACGATTGATGATGCAGGCGTACTGCATATTAAGATAACTGACAGCACACTGCTTGGTCAGTCGAACATTAATGGTGCTGTGACAATTTTGGGCGAAATCAATGTATCTGATCTGGAGGAGGATGCGGAAGGTAAAGTCGAAGCGGAGATTGCGGGAACAAAGATTTCTGTCCAGAAAAGTAATCCGACAGGCGTGCCGAGTGTCAATAAGACAACTGTTGGTGAGGTATATACTGGCACTGACGGAAAGATATATCAGGATTATAAAGTTAATATAACAGCAAACGGTTCATCGAATGAGCTTACATATACAGACACAATGGGGGCATGGTTGTCTTTTGTTGATGGAAGCTTTAAGGTGGATGGCGTTGTACAGACACCTGTACAGAACGGGCAGAATTTTTCGTATACATTTCAGAATGTATCAAGAAAAGATACACATGAAATTACATATACCTTGGAGATAGATAAGGCGGCGTTTGGTTCGGATTTTAATACATGGGACAATATAGATGGTATTAAAAACAAAGCTGAAGTGCAGGATACTTATGGAAAGAGTGATAGCACGGTTTCTATTAGTCAGGGTAAAAAGTGGATAGACAAGCAGAGTCCTAATGTGAATGCCAATGATGGAGAAGTGACATGGACTATAGTTGTAAATGATGGTGCGGCACTTAGTTTGGCAGGTGTAAAACTGAAAGATACTTTACCGGTGGGAATGAATCTGATTGATGGAAGTATTACAATCAGGAAGGAATCATGGCTGGCTCCACTTACTGATATGGAAACGCTGAGTGCGTTAAGTGATATGTTTACAGGGGGGTATCAATTCCCGAATACTGCCGAGGGAAAGTACATTATCCAATATAAGACAACATTGCCGGCAGGTGGTTCGTTCTATAATAAAACATTTAGAAATACATCTACTATTGAAACACCAGATTATGGTGATCATACGGATACAGCTAATTTGGTTCTTGGAGAACAGTGGGCACAGAAGAACTTTTTGAGTGTTGACAAGGTTGCTCAGACAATTACCTGGCGCACGATGATCACAATACCGAATGGTGCTGATATCGCAGATTTTAAATATGTTGACGAGTTAGGATCTGGATTGAGCGTTGAGTCAGGAGGGACAACCATTACAGTAAATGCTTCTGTAAGCGGAACTGGTTCGGCAAATGGGTTGCAAACTAGTGGTTCATACTCAATCAGTGGAAATCAGTTTACTGTTCCGTTTGGACATGTTACGGGTCCGGCTACAATCACACTGGAATACACGACGAAATACGATCCGGGTACGGCAACAAATTATACGTTTACAAATGAGGGCTGGCTTACAGACGGACCGAATACTAGTACTCCGGTTAGTGCCCAGTATGTGTATGAGAATGAGAAAGTAGAAATATTAAATTACAAATGGCTTACCGGTACAGATGGCACGAAAGCCACTTGGGGTATCCAGGTAAAGAACGTGAGCAAGCTGCGTGATAAGGTGGAAGCAGGAGATCATGTATATATATATGACACCTTGAAATTTAAGAATGATGCAGGTGTGGAAGTAAATGATATTTCTATTGCTGCTTCAGTTGATGATATTCAGGGAATATGGGGGTCAACAAATCAGGGAATTACATATGAAATATATAGTGGTGATCATTCAGGCAGAACGATTCGTTTTGATATAACAGAGCAAATTAAAAATAATAATTACAATGATTTTACATTTACCTACACAGTGAATTTGAGCGATGCAGCTATTCAGGATTTGCTGACAGGAACACCTGCATATTATACAGAATCAAATGAAGCAAAAGCTGAACTTAAAAAATCTGACAATACAACAGAAGACTTAGGAGAAATATCAAGTTGGGATACCGCAACCTTACAGCCCGCAGATATTTTGACAAAAAATTATGAATATACAGCGGCATCAGCACCAAATGCGTATTATACGATTGATGTGAATCCTGAAGGGTATACGTTGCTATCGGGTGCAGAAACGTTGAAGTTAAAGGATGTGCTTGGAAGCAGCCTTCAGTTGAAACTCTCAACGATTAAATTGACAAAAAATGGTACGGATGTAACAAAAGATATGGTAATTCAGTATGATCCGGACAGCAGGACATTAACTGTTGAAGGATTGGAGGATGCTAAACCTTACAAGCTGAGTTATGAAGTGTATGTCAATGTACCATATCAGGCAAATACCACCTTTGAGGAGCTTGGCGTTGACGTTTCAAATAACTGTAGCCTTTTGAAAAATAGAGCAGATTATAAGTCTGTTAACAGACCGTTGCGCGGAAATGTGCTGCGTAGCTCTGCTACGGCAGAATCAGCGTATGGTTCCATCGTCATTAATAAATATAACGGAGCTTCTGTGCTTGCGGGGGCAGAGTTTGAGATTCATGCTTATAAGCTATCTGATAACAGAAGTACATTTGTTCCGTGGGATGATGCGGAATATAATGCGGCAAATCCGGATGCAACGAAGGCAGGGCAAAAGATTACAACGGATATTAACGGTGAGAAACTGGTTCTCTTACAGTTTGATGTTTTATATGAGCTGGTAGAAACAAAGGCACCGGCAGGGTATCAGAGAAATAGTGATCCGCTTTATATCATCCTGAAAGGTCAGGATTTTGCAGACGTACAGAGTGCAATAGCAAACTGGGAGAGCACCATGGGCTCGGTACATGTTCAGGAGAAGAATTCCGGCGATTATCAGTATGTGTATAATGCAGAAAGTGCAGGATGCACGATTTCCGTACAGAAAAGCGATCAGGATAACACGCCGGTTGCGGGTGCAGGATTTACCTTATATGAGGCAAATGCAGCAGGAACCGGTCCAAGTGGAGAAGCCGGGGCGATGGTTCCAATTTATGCGGAAACAGATGCAAATGGAACTATTATATTTGATGTAAATCCGGGAAACTATTGGTTGGAAGAAACAAAAGTACCTGCCGGATATGATGCGGATACACGTTATACAGGTGAATTGATTATAGTTGGGAACGGAATCACGGCTCCGGTAAGTGTAACAAAAAATCTCACAAATGATAAATTATATGGTAAATTCAAGCTTACAAAATATGAAACAGGAACCACAACACCGATAGCGGGGGCAACGTTTGGACTTTATACGCAGGATGCGGGTGGTAATTTGCAGCTTGTTAAGAAAAAGAGCACAGCAGCAGATGGAACCTTGATATTTGATAAGCTGGAGTGGAATGTTACCTACTATATCAAGGAGATTGCAACACCGGACGGATACCTGATTACAAATGATGCGAGAATCGGATGGGAGTTTACACCGACAGGAAATACAGCATCGGATGTGACCTTGAAGAATTATGCGGATGCCACTTCCGCGGGACAGGTTGTATATAATGATAAGGAAGACGGCTCCATTATAATAACAAAGGTAGATGCTGATGATGAAAACATTTTACTGAATGATGTGGAGTTCACGCTCTATGATGAAAATAAAAATGTAGTATATAATGGAAGTACACCTGTGACTGCAGTGACTGTAAATGGTGTGGCTAGGTTCAGCGGATTACGTTATGGAACCTATTATATTCAGGAGACAAAAGCTCCGGGAATACGAAGTGTAACAGTTAATGGAAACACAAAACATTATCAGTATGATTTGGACGGAACGTTTTACCCGGTTGAGATTACGAGTAATACAGGGGTACAGAAGACGATTACAAATCAGGCAAGAGAGCTTATAACACCTTACTTTGACTTTTATTTTGTGAAACAGACGACGGCAGGTGCCGCTCTGCCGGGAGCAACATTTAAGCTGTATAAAATTGATACAAATGTGATATCTGAACCGATGAATGCAGATTACTCGGCGATGACACCTGTTGCTACGGCTGTATCAGGAACAGACGGAAAGGTTTATTTCCTGAATGTTAAAAATGAGGGCGTTACTTTAGGAAGCACTATACAGGTAAATCCTGCTATACAATATGTAATTGTTGAGACTTCAGCTCCGGTAGGATATTATCTTGGAAATGTGCGCACGGTTATTTCTGCATCTGATTTGTATACTTCGTATAATAAAAATGACATGATAAATCCGTCTGATCCAACGGCAATGAACAGTGTAAATGCACTTCGGATTGGTGCAGCGAATTATGAACCGACAAATGCTCCAATTACAGCAAAGCTTTCTGTGGTAAAGAAGAATGAAACCGGTGCAATTGCACTTTCAGGAGCAGTATATGGTTTGTATGAAGGAAACACGTTGCTTGAGACTTCTCCGGCTTTCAATACGGCAGGCGAGATAGCTTTTGTAACTGAACTGCAATATGGTCATACCTACATAGTTCAGGAACTTACAGCACCGCAGGGATATGCGCGGAGTGATAAGCAATATACATTCACGGTTGGCAGTGCACCGACTGATACAGCAATTTCGTTGACAGATGCCAATACGGCATTGTTACAGTACAAGATAGATGCGAGAGATACAGAACTGAGCTTAAGTATCAGCAAGAAAGCATTGTCTGAGACAAGAGAGCTTGAGGGAGCGTCGCTTGAATTATATGATTCAAGAAACGTTTTGGTTGACCAATGGACAAGTACTACAACACCGCATGTGGTTACATCCGGGCTGCTGAAAGCCGGTGAGACCTATGTGCTCAAAGAAACGAGTGCACCTGGCGGTTATGGGTTCTCTGAGGATATCCGTTTTATGATACAGCAGGATGGAACGATAAGTATCATCACGGGAACCAATGCATCGTTAGATGGAACGGAAATTACCATGCGGGACGGAAGAATCAATTTCAGTCTGGCAAAGGTTGATGAAAGCGGAAATCGTCTGGGAAGTGCAACTGTGCAGATTCAGGATGATGCAGGACGTGTGCTTTATCAGACCGAGACCAGTGTATCAAGAGATATTGTTATTTCTCCGGTTATGGCAAAGAATTATGGTATTAAAGCAGCAGAAACTGCCGGAACTTATAATCATTATGTGTACCATGAGGTGACAGCTCCAAACGGATATCTGCAGGCGACGGATATAAGCTTTGCGATTGATCATAGCGGTCAGGTTTATCTGTGTGAATTGAATGGTTCAAATTGTAATGGAACACATACAGTTGTTCCTGATAATCGTATTATCATGACGGATCGTGCAGATACGAATATGCTCTTTATCCGAAAAGGTTACCTGTATGGTGCTGGACAGATTGCAAGTCTCAGAGGTGCGGAATTAAAACTGCAAAGATGGGATGGGACGAATAATGTGTATGTAGATATGTCACCATCTGTGACATGGACAACGGGATATGATGCGGAAACAATTCTTATTCGGAGTCTTGGGGTAAATGATGCAAACGGAGCAGATAATAAGTTCCGGCTTGTGGAAGTCAGTGCACCACACGGATATAAGCTGGCAAACCCTATAGAGTTTAATATCAAGTATGAATCGGGTGTGGCAAAAGTATATGTGGATGTGAATGGAGTTCCTACACTAGCGACCGGTAACTTGATTACAATGATAGATGAGCCACAGACTGTATCGATTCAAAAGGTTCGTCAGGGAAGTAACAGCGGACTTGCAGGAGCCCGTTTGGAGCTGGTAGATAAGACAACCGGAAGAAGAATTGATTACTGGACTTCCGAGGCGGGAGAGTATAAGGTGAATATCAGCTTACTGGCGGAAAACGGCGAGTATATTGTGCGGGAACTGTCAGCACCATACGGATATGAGCTGGCGCAGGATATTCAGTTTAAGCTGGTTAAGGATAGTACAACCAGTGATTATCAGGTTGCATTATGGAATGGTACGGATTATGGTACACCTCAATCTGCTGAAACGACGAAGATATTCATGACAGATAATTATGCAACCGTGACAATCAGCAAATATGCTGTGGGTGGTTCTGAGGAGATAGATGGTGCAAGGCTTACCATTATTGAGGATGGAACCAATCGTATCGTAGATACATGGACGACAAGCACAGCAGCCGGTTCTAAGGAAATCAGTATACTGGGTAATATCAGCCGGAATACAATCTATGAGTTGAGAGAAATTACTGTACCGTTTGGTTATGAACAGGCAGAAAGCGTATTCTTTAAGATTGATGAAAATGGAAGGATTCTGGTCAGTGATACGAAAAATGGAACGTATACGCAGGAAAACCAGGTCGTTATGGAGGATGCGGTACAAAAACTTCTTATCAGTAAGCAGGATCTTGTCGGCGGTCAGGAGATAGACGGAGCAAAGCTGGTAATAAAAGATGAAACGGGTAATACCGTAGTTGTGCCTGAATGGACATCATCCAGTACGGCACCGAAAGAAATTCCAGTGTTAGGAACCTTTATACCGGATGTGGTTTACACCTTGATTGAAACAACGGCACCATTTGGTTATGAACAGGCAGAAAGCATCCAGTTCAAGTTTGATGCGAGCGGAAACGTGTTTTACAAGAAAGTGTCTGATTCAAATTTTGCGTCTCTGACAGGTGACACGCTCGTTATGAAGGATGCTCCTGTTTATATGTATATCAGCAAGGTTGACATGGCAGATTCGGTTGAAATTGCAGGAGCCAAGCTTTCGATTACAAGGAAGTCGGATGGACAAGTTATGGATTCATGGACCTCACAGGCTGGTGCCCCTCATCCGGTTAAACTTGTCGAAAAAGGATTTGTACCGGATGTCGAGTATGTTTTGACGGAGATAACTGCACCGAACGGCTATGAAATTGCAGAAAGCATTACATTTAAGCTTGACGAGAACGGTACGATATATGTGAACCAAAATGGAGTATTTCAGGCGTTAAATGGGAATGCTATCGTCATGAAGGATGCAAGAAAGGGTTCCGTGATCAGTATTGTGAAGCAGGATGAAAATGGAGTCTTGGTTGATGGTGCAGAGCTTTTGATAACAGATGAGAATGGGCGGAATGTTGTTCCGGCATGGATATCCTCGTCTACACAGGGAGCAAAGCTGATAGAAAAATCTGTCTTTGAGGCAGGAAAGACATATACACTGACAGAAACAGCTGCACCGGCGGGATATGCCTATGCGGTAAATATTCTGTTTAAATTAGATGCAGACGGTAATTTGTATGTGAATGGTTCGTTGCAGGCTGACAATCGAATTGTGATGACAGATCATTTGATTCAGGTTTATATCAGCAAGCAGGATATTACAAATAGTAAGGAGCTTCCGGGTGCAAAATTGGTAATCAAGGATGCAGACGGAGATGTTATCTATAGTTTTGTATCAGGTACGGAACCGACGTTGATACCGTCCACTGTATTTACAGCACCACAGAATGGAACACTCAGCTATTACACATTAACTGAGATAACAGCACCAGAGGGATATGAGATTGCAGAGACTATCTCATTTGCGATTGACAGTCAGGGCATTGTGTATGTTAAGGATGTGGATGGCACCTACGTGACGTTGGAATCTTTGGGAGCAGATATGATTATTATGCTGGATCATCCGACAGTTACAAGCGGAACAGAAACGTCAGAAAATAAAGACGGACCGAAAACGGGTGACAGAGCCCCAATTATGGTAATATTTATTTTGGCAGTGATAAGTTTATTCGGAATCATTTTGTTGATTAAGAAACGCAGATCTATATAACAAAGGATGTCTCCTCCGTGAACAGATATTTTTCTGTGATGCGGAGGAGCATTTGATTTTATGATTGCAATGCAGGTATTGAACGAGATCAGATGAAAGAGAGGGATAGATCGTGAAAGCAAGGATGGATGGTTTATATCAGGTAATGCGGGATATGAATCTGGATGCTGTTTTACTGACAGATGGATATAATATACATTATTTGTCCGGATACAGAGGACATACCGGTTGCCTGTTGGCATTGCCGGATAAGCAGTATATATTGACTGATTCCAGATATACGGAACAGGTGGGAATAGAGGCACCTGATTTTATTTGCGTTGATATTGGAATGGATGGTTATACTTTGACTCTGAAGCGGCTACTGACTGGAAGACTGCGGCTTGGTTTCGAAAATAATGAAATTTCGTATTGCAAATTTAAAGCATATTCGGATGCATTGGGGAAGCAGGTGGAATTTGTTCCTTTAGATGGAAATGTTGATAGATTGCGTCAGATTAAGAGTGCTGAGGAAATTGAGCGGATTGCAACCGCTGAAGCGATAGGAGATAAAGCATTTTCACATGTTTTGGAGTACATTAAACCTGGTGTGTCAGAGATGGATATTGCACTTGAACTGGAATATACTATGCGAAAAAATGGTGCGACAGGACTAAGTTTTGATACGATTGCCGCTTCGGGTCCTAATTCCTCTTTGCCACATGCTGTGCCAACGAAGCGCACGCTTGAACGGGGGGATTTTCTTACGATGGATTTCGGGTGTGTATATGATGGGTATTGTTCCGATATGACGAGAACGGTTTTTATCGGTGAACAGCCGTCAGAAAAGCAGTTGGAAATATACAATACAGTATTGAAAGCACAGCTTTCGGCACTTGAAATGATTCGCCCCGGGGTTAAATGTTCGGATGTGGATGCGTGTGCGAGAACAATTATAGCTGATGCGGGTTACGGGGAATATTTTGGTCATGGTTTAGGCCATAGCGTGGGTTTGTTTATTCATGAGGAACCGCGTTTTTCAAGAAAATGCGAAGATATTTTGGTTCCGGGTATTGTAATAACGGTGGAACCGGGAATTTATCTGCCAGGGGAATTTGGTGTCAGGATTGAGGATACGATTGTAGTAACGGAGGATGGATACCGAAACCTTGCTGTATCACCAAAGGAACTTATTATGCTATGAGGTTATAAAATTATTGTGTTTGGACAAGACGGATGGTGTGGGGGTCAGTAGACAAAAAGTACTGGCCTCCTGTATATGTATGATATTTCAATTACATAATGTTGAAATATCGCATCATGTCATATTAATATGAATTTGTGATATTTCTGTGATAATTGATTTAGGCATTTACATTTGTAATAAAATAAGATATACTCAGTATATCTTAGATGATCTTAGTTTTATTTATTCTTTTATCTGATATCTTCTGATTAAAACTTTTATCCCTAAGACAAAAATAGAATTTGGAGGAGGTGATGATATTTTTCTATTTACAAAATAAGTATAATATTATATACTATATCAAAAGGAGGCGATTGTATGACAGAAGAGACAAAGTTGATTCTTGAACAGCTTACAATGGTGCGTGCGGACATAGGAGAGCTGAAAGTAGACATGACAGTGGTAAAAGCAGATGTGGCAGAGCTGAAAACAGATGTGGCAGAGCTGAAAACAGATGTGGCAGAGCTGAAAACAGATGTAGCAGAGCTGAAAACAGATGTAGCAGAGCTGAAAGTTCGGGTTGGAAGTTTGGAAGAACGTGTTGGACGTTTGGAAGAACGGATGGAAAGCGTGGAGGTAGTGATTAAGGAGATTGTGGAACCACAGATTCGCATCATCGCTGAGGGTCATTTGGATTTGGATCGAAAACTTGTGATGGCTTCATCCTTCGCAACAGAGATTGAGAATCTTAAAATTCGTATGAAAGCGTATGAGATGGCACTTCGGGAACAGAGGAGACTGTGTGAATCCCGGCATGTACTTGCAAGCTGATAGAAAATTGTACATAAGACATACCCCTTTGATTTACCAGAGCTTTGTGTTTCATACAATTATTTGGCAAAAAAAACAGGTTCCGATTTTTCGGAACCTGTAATGTAAAATGCTTGAACTAAACTCTGGATAAATATTCTCCGGTTCTGGTGTCGATTTTAATTGTATCCCCCTGATTTACGAAAAGTGGTACATTTAATGTGGCACCGGTTTCTACCGTACAAGGTTTTGTAGCACCTGTTGCTGTATCACCTTTGACACCCGGTTCACACTCTGTGATGAGCAATTCAACGAACAGAGGTGGCTCAACGGCAAATACGACTCCGTTGTGGGATATAACCTTACACATGTCATTTTCCTTAACAAATTTTAATGCATCGCCAATTACTTCACTGTTCAGTGCAATCTGATCATATGTCTCTGTATCCATGAAGTGATAAAGCTCACCATCTGAGTATAAATACTGCATCTCTTTTCTGTCAATATGTGCATTTTCGCATTTTTCAGTAGGACGGAAGGTTTTCTCAACAACGCCGCCGTTCTTGATGTTTTTAAGCTTTGTTCTTACAAATGCAGCACCTTTACCAGGTTTTACGTGCTGAAATTCAATAATCTGGTATACATTTCCTTCTAACTCAATTGTAACACCATTTCTAAAATCGCCTGCTGATATCATAATATTCCTCCTCGTATTCCACAGTTCTTTCTTAATCACGGACGTATTTCATGTCACATATGTTTTATATTAATATAAATGCCTGTATTTTTCAACTGTTTTTTATCTGAGGTAATATTC
>CAMAMD010000030.1 GCA_945836785.1 uncultured Clostridium sp. | reverse complement strand
TGAAGAAGGATGATTACATTAAGGTGAATACAGTTTCTACATATAGTAGAACCAAACCATATGGGGATGTGGAGCAGGATGATTTCCTGAACGGATGCCTTGAAATAGAGACTTTGTATGATCCGAAAGAACTGCTGGCGGTTGTAAATGACATAGAGAAGGGTGCGGGAAGAAAACGCGTGATTCACTGGGGACCGCGCACACTGGATATTGATATTTTGCTGTATGACAGGGATATCATTATGGAGGAGACACTTACGATTCCTCATATTGAGATGGCAAAGAGAGCGTTTGTCCTTGAACCCTTGTGTGAAATTGCACCATATGCATATCATCCGGGTTATAACAGAACAGTGCTTGAACTTTTTGATATACTCAGAAATACGACAGATTCTCAGGGTTAGGCGGATACCGGCCGGACGGGCGGTTTCGGTTCCGAATAGTGTTAATTTAGGTAATAATGTCACAGTACACATAGATTGATGGCTGTGTGTCTGGGACTTTTTTGACAGGTAAAAACGGGGAATATATTTTAGGAGGTGGCAATATGGCTTACAAAATGTTTGCGGCAATCCATGTGGGTTCCAGCGAGATTAGTATGAAGATATATGAGATTATCAGCAGGAAGTCCTTTAAGCAGATTGACAGTGTAAGCAGGATTATTGAATTAGGTAAAGATACCTATCGAAGTGGTTCCTTGAGCACAGATTCCATCAAACAGGTGTGCTTGGTTCTGAATGACTTTAAAAAGAAAATGAAGGAATATCAGATTACGGAGTACAGAGCATATGCGACAAGTGCGATACGTGAGTCGATGAATGCAGAAATTGTGCTGGACGCTATTAAGCGTAATTGTAATATTGAAGTTCAGGTATTGAGCAACTCGGAACAAAGGTATATGAGTTTTAAGGGGCTGGTTGCAAAATATGCGGATTTCCATCAGGTGGTAAGCAAAAACTCGGCGTTTGTTGATATCGGTGCAGGAAGTGTTCAGGTATCACTGTTCGATAAGAACAATCTGGTTGTTACGGAAAATATTCCAATCGGAGCAATCAGAGTCAGGGATTATTTATCGATTATGGGCAATAAATCCGGAAGATTGGATAAGATTATTTCGGAATATGTGGAGAATGATATCGTAACATTTCGTAACATATATTTGAACGATAAGGAAATTAAAAACATAATAGCTGTAGGCGAGGTTGTGAGTGCAGTCAAGAAGATTGTACCTGAGCTCGGTATTCATGAGAAGATTACACGTGAACAGTTTGACTTTGGTTATAAGCGCATTTTATCCATGCCGACCCAGGAGCTTGCAGAGCAGTACGGAATACCGTATGAGCGTGCAACATTGCTTTTGCCGAGTATTATCATCTATCAGTCATTTTTGAATAATTGCAAGGCGGAAGAAATCTATGTACCGAATGTGGACTTCTGTGATGGTATCGCTGCATCCTATATGGATGAGGGAAGCAAGGTTGTATTTGACCATGATTTCGGTGAGGATATACTGGCATCTGCATATAACATAAGCAAGCGCTACAAATGTAATAAAAAACATATTGAGAGAACCTCATATTTTGCACTCAAGATATTTGACAGTGTGAAGAAGCTTCAGGGATTGGGAAAGATGGAAAGATTGCAGCTTCAGATTGCCGCAATCCTGCATGAGTGCGGTAATTTTATTAATCTGCACGACGGTGCACGGAATTCCTATCACATTGTGGCAAATACAGAGATACTCGGATTGTCTCATAAGGAACGTATGGAAGTGGCGAATATAGTAAAATACAATATTCTTTATCTGCCGTCAAGGGAGGAAATCTCGTCAGAATTGGACGGAAGTGACTATATTACGATTGCCAAGCTGGCAGCGATTTTGCGTATTGCCAATGTTCTGGATAAAAGTCATTTGCAAAAGATTGAAGATATTGATGTCACAGTAAGAGATGACAAGATGATTATTTCTGCAAAGACCTATGAGGATATATCTCTTGAGGCGGGATTGTTCGAACCGAGAGCGGATTTCTTTGAAAAAGTGTATGGTATCAGACCGGTACTCAGACAGAAAAGGAGCGTGTAATCGTAATGGATAAAAAATTATTGGATAAACCTGAGAATTATTATAATAGAGAGATGAGCTGGCTGCAGTTCAATTACAGAATATTAAAAGAAGCGAAGGATAAAAGTATCCCTCTTTTTGACAGATTGAATTTTTTGAGTATTACGGAATCAAATTTATCGGAATTTTTTATGGTAAGAGTAGCATCTCTGATTGATTTGGTTCATGCGGGAGTAAAGAAGAAAGATATTGCGGGACTGACACCACAGGAACAGCTTGATTTGATTATTCCTGAGACAAAGAATATGATGAACAGCCAGTATACGACGTTGAATCGTTCCCTGCTCCCGGCACTCGAAAGTAACGGGCTGAAGCTGGTAAAACATTATGAGGATCTGACGGATAAACAGGCAAAGTTTGTGGACAAATACTTTGAGAAAGAGGTATATCCTGTTCTTACACCGATGGCGGTGGATTCATCCAGACCATTTCCGCTTATCAGCAATAAAACGCTGAACATAGGCGCTTTGGTGCGGGATAAAAAGAAAGATGTCGTGGATATTGCAACGGTTCAGGTACCATCTGTGCTTTCCCGTGTCGTTGAGATACCGGCTGAGGGAGAGGCAAGAGAAATCATTCTCCTGGAGGAAATTATCGAGAAGAACCTGAATAAGCTGTTTTTAAATTATGAGATTGTATGTGCACATCCGTACCGTATTATGAGAAATGCGGATCTCGCCATAGATGAGGATGATGCGGCAGATTTGCTGAAAGAGATCGAAAAACAGATTAAGAAGAGAGCATGGGGAGAGGTTATCAAGCTTGAGGTTGAAGCCGATATGGATAAGCATCTTCTGAAAGAGTTGAAAAAACAGCTCCAGGTTACGACTGATGCAGTGTATCTGGTAAACGGACCTCTGGATCTTACATTCCTGTCTAAGGTCCGCGGATTGGATGGTTTCGACCATCTGAAAGGTGAGAAATATATTCCGCAGCCTGTTCGGGGATTGAACTATGACGAGAGTATTTTTGACCAGATTAAGCGCAAGGATATATTGTTGCATCATCCATATGATGAGTTTACGCCGGTTATAGAATTTATCAAACAGGCGGCTGTTGATCCAAATGTGCTTGCCATTAAACAGACATTGTACCGTGTCAGCGGTAATTCTCCGATTGTTGCGGCACTTGCCCTGGCAGCGGAAAACGGAAAACAGGTTACGGTTCTGGTTGAGCTTAAGGCGAGATTTGATGAGGAAAATAATATCAACTGGGCAAAGAAGCTGGAGAAAGCCGGTTGCCACGTAATCTATGGTCTGGTAGGCTTAAAAACACATTCCAAGATAGCACTTGTGGTGCGCAGGGAGGAAGACGGAATCAAGCGATATGTTCATCTTGGAACAGGAAATTATAATGATATTACAGCAAGATTATATACAGATACAGGTATGCTGACTGCGTCGGATTCCATCGGTGAGGATGCAACGGCAGTATTTAATATGTTGTCGGGATATTCGGAACCGCCTGCATGGAACAAGCTTCTGGTGGCACCTATTTGGATGAAAAACCGATTTTTAAGTCTGATTGGGCGTGAAACAGAGAATGCAAAGGCAGGAAAAGAAGCAAAGATTATTGCCAAAATGAATTCTCTGTGTGATCCGGATATCATTAAGGCGTTGTATGAGGCTTCAAATGCCGGCGTGAAGATAGAATTGATTGTCAGAGGTATATGTTGTCTGAAAACGGGTATAAAAGATTTATCAGAGAATATTACAGTTCGCTCTATCGTGGGCAACTTCCTTGAACATGCAAGAATTTTCTATTTCTATAATGATGGATTTGAAGATGTATTTATGGGAAGTGCAGACTGGATGCCTAGAAATCTGGATAAACGAGTGGAGATCACTTTCCCTGTGGAGGATGAGGATTTAAAGAAGCGTGTGATTGAGATACTCGAAATACAGCTTGCCGATACGTTGAAAGCGCATATCATGCAGCCGGATGGCTCCTATGAAAAACAGGATCTGCGCGGACGTGATAAACTGGCGGCACAGGAGTATTTTTGCAAACAGGCCATGCATAATATCAAGGAAGATAAAAAGAAAAGTGTGTCACGAATCTTTGTTCCAAGGACAAAGAGTGAATAAATATTCTTAAAGAGGCAAAGGAGGAAAAAGCGTGGAAGACTTTTTCAAAATCAAGGAGAGAGGGTCGACGTTAAGAACTGAGATTTTCGCAGGAATCACGACATTCTTTGCGATGGCTTATATTATTTTCGTCAACCCGAATCAGGTGGCTGCCGAGGGTGCAAACGGATGGCTTGTGGCACTTGGCGCTGATGCTACAGAGATGGGAAGAATATGGAATTCCGTTTATATTGCTTCCATCCTTGTCGCTATAGTTGGTACCCTGCTGATGGCATTCGTAGCCGATATGCCATTTGCACAGGCGTGTGGTATGGGATTGAATTCGTTCTTCTGTACCATCTTTGTTGCAGGTGCATATTTTGCAGGCGAAAATGTAACGACCGGTTATCAGGCAGGATTGGTTATCATTTTGATATCCGGTGTTGTATTCCTGATTTTGTCTGTTACAGGTATGCGGGAATACATTGCAAAATCCATGCCGGAATGCCTGAAAAAAGCAATCTCAGCAGGTATCGGTCTGT
The DNA here is from genome assembly GCA_945836785.1 of uncultured Clostridium sp. Next base: position 7,122 of record CAMAMD010000030.1, on the reverse strand, counting down.
TTATTGCACTGATTGGATTCAAAAATGCAGGTATTATTGAGGATAATCCTTATACCTTTGTTCAGTTCTTTGATTTCCACGGACGTATTGAGACAATCGGAACCATGGCTGAGGACGGACATATGATTACCGGTCTTGAGGTGTGGAGAACGATTGTCCCTGTTATAGTTGCCATTCTTGGTATCATGATTATCGCTATTCTGTCAAAGTACGGTATAAAGGCAAGTGTTATCATTGGCATTATTGCATCTACAGTCCTTTACTGGGTTATGATGTGGCAGGTACCTGATTTTGATCTGAGCGGTATCGGTCAGTCATTTAAGGATTTCGGGGAGGTTGGTTTCCTCGGTGTATTTAACGGCGATGCATGGGAAGCTGCTTTCAACAGTTCTTATGTTGGCGGTGTGTTCTCGGCTATTATGCTGATTGTTGCATTTTGTCTGGTTGATATGTTTGATACTGTCGGAACGATTTATGGTACTGCTTCTCAGGCAGGCATGCTTGATGAAAAAGGAGATCCGATAAACTTGAATAAGTCTATGCTCTGCGATTCTATCGGTACTGTATCAGGAGCATTGCTTGGTACTTCAACCTGTACAACCTTCGTTGAGTCGGCATCAGGTGTAGCTGCAGGCGGAAGAACCGGTTTCGCAAGTGTTGTAACAGCAATCTGCTTTGCAGTCTGCCTGTTCTTAAGTCCTCTGGCAAGTGTTGTACCGAGCTGCGCAACAGCTCCAGCCCTTGTATTTGTTGGTGTTCTTATGGCGAAGAACTTTGCTAAGGTTGATATGGATGATATGCTCTCCGCTGTTCCTGCATTCATGACATTGATCATGATGCCGCTTACCTACTCAATCTCAAATGGTATCGGTATCGGAGCAATCACCTATGTTATCATTGCTTTGTTCACAAAGAAGTATTCAAAGAAGGATATCGTGGTTACAGTGATAGCGGCCCTGTTTATATGTAAGTTTATATTTGTCACGATGTAAACAGTGCATTTCATTTTACGGAGAAATTCACAATATCTTCACGAAAAGAATATTGACGTAAAAAAAATATAGTATTAGAATATAGTTCGATATAGAACAAAATATTCTAATGCTATATTTTTTTATTACAGGAGGATATATGGAAGAAGAAAGAAGTATCGGACATGAGATTAAGACACTCAATAATCTTATGTGCAGAAGATTTGATCGGGATTGGAAACGATACGTGGATGAGGATGTAACGGTCATGCATACATGGATATTAATATTCATCAGAGAGCGGGGAGAACAGGCTACGTTTCAGCGTGATGTGGAAAAGGAATTTGAGATATCCAGATCTACAGCGACGAATATATTGCAGTTGATGGAGAAGAAAGAATTGATAACAAGAGAGTCTGTGAAATATGATGAACGCCTGAAAAAATTGTGCCTGACGGAAAAAGGCCATCGTATTACCGAAAAAATGAGACAGATGGCGATTCGGTCAGACCGGGCATTGGTTGAAGGAATAGAACCGGAGAAAATCGAGACCTTTTATGATGTACTGGACAATATCAGGCACAACATAGAAACACAGATGTAAATAGGTAATTGCAAAACCTGCTTTCCTTATACCTTTTTTTGAAGAGGCGCAGTTTTGTCAGAAGTTTATTACTTTTATACTTTATCCAATGTGCACGCGAAAGTGTGTCTGAGCGCCATCTACGCATAGTATGGGGATTCCAGGAACGCTTGCACTCTCTTGGAAACGCAAGGGTACTAAGTGTGAGCTTACAGCTCGCACTAAGGACCCGCGTTTCCAAAGGTCCTTGCATCCCCATACTATGCGTAGATGACGCGAGTTCGCTGTAGCGTGCACATGATATGGTTAAAGTATAAAAGTAATAAAACTTCTCAAAACTGCAAAAGCCATTCAAAAAAAGGCATAAGGAAAGCAGGTTCCGAAACAGCACATCAACACGTGATAATTATAAGAATGAAGTGTTATAAAATAAGTTTTGCAAATGCTTTGTGGAATAATAAGGATATGGAGGAGACAATAAAATGTTAAAGACACTTGGAGCACACATTAAGGAATACAAAAAAGCATCTGTGATTACCCCTATCTTTATGGTAACAGAGGTTATTATGGAGACACTGATTCCTCTTCTCATGGCATCCATAATTGATGATGGTGTGGAAAAGGGAGATATGAAGCATATCGTGCTGGTAGGTCTGATGATGACGGTGCTTGCGCTGGGCGGTCTGGTTGCGGGAATGCTGGGCGGAAAATATGGTGCCATGGCATCAGCCGGATTTGCGAAAAATTTGAGAGAGGGTATGTATTATAATATCCAGAATTTTTCATTTTCGAATATTGATAAGTACTCAACAGCGGGGCTTATTACCAGGCTGACCACAGATGTGACGAATATTCAGAATGCATATCAGATGATACTCAGAATGTGCATGCGGGCACCGATGAGCATGATATTTGCCATGATTATGGCATTTACGATAAGTCCGAGACTGGCAAGCATTTATCTGATTGCTGTTATTCTGCTTGGCATTTGTCTTATCTTTATTATTCGTCTTGCAATGCAGTATTTTTCGAGGGTTTTCAGAAAATATGACGAATTAAATGCCAGTGTACAGGAAAATGTGTCGGCAATTCGTGTCGTAAAGGCGTATGTAAGAGAAGATTACGAGAAAGAAAAATTCAGTCGGGCCAACAATCGTGTTTATAATATGTTTCTGAAAGCGGAGAAGGTTCTGGCGTGCAACAATCCGTTGATGCAGTTTACGGTATATGCATGCATACTTTTAATCAGCTGGTTTGGTGCACATATGATAGTGGCAAATACATTGAGTACCGGACAGCTTATGAGTCTTCTCACATATTGCATGAATATATTGATGAATCTGATGATGCTTTCTATGGTATTTGTCATGATATCCATGAGTGTTTCCAGCGCAAAACGTGTGGCGGAGGTGCTTGAAGAAAAACCGGACATTGTCAATCCGGAGAATCCGGTCATGCAGGTTGCGGACGGAAGTATAGATTTTTCACATGTGGATTTCAGATATAAAAAATATCGGCGTGAGGAGGACAAAAACGGAGATACCACTGTAATCGTGGAGGACAGCTCGGACAGCGAGCCGGTGCTTAAGGATATCAATCTGCACATTAACGCAGGCGAGACCATCGGAATCATTGGCGGTACAGGAAGCTCCAAATCCAGTCTCGTGAACCTGATAAGCCGTCTGTATGACGTCAGCGCAGGAGAACTTATGGTGGGCGGCGTGGATGTGCGCCGTTATGATTTGGAAGTGCTTCGAAATGAGGTTTCGGTTGTTTTACAGAAAAATGTGCTTTTTAGCGGAACCATCTATGAAAATTTGCGTTGGGGCGATAAAAATGCCACGGATGAAGCATGCAGGCATGCATGCAAATTGGCCTGTGCAGATGAATTTATTGAGGCATTTCCGGATGGGTACAATACCAGGATAGAACAGGGTGGAACCAACGTATCAGGAGGGCAGCGGCAGCGTCTCTGCATTGCCAGAGCTTTGCTTAAAAAACCGAAGATACTTATATTGGATGACAGCACAAGTGCGGTAGATACAGCGACGGATGCGAGAATCAGAAAAGCATTTGCGGAGGAAATTCCGAATACCACCAAGATTATTATTGCCCAGCGAATCAGCAGTGTGCAAAATGCAGACCGGATTGTGGTGATGGACGACGGCAGAATCAATGGTGTCGGAACCCATGAAGAGCTGCTTGCGGCAAATGAAATCTATCGCGATGTCTTCGAATCACAGACCGGAGGCAGCGGAGACTTTGATGAACAGGGAGGTGCACAGTAATGGCAGAAGGAAAAGTTGTAAAAGGGCCTATGCATGGTGGACCAAAAGGACCGAAACCTAAAATAAAAAATCCGGGAAAAATTATGGGGCGTATCATCCGTTATGTGGGTGCAAAATATAAGATACATTGTATACTGGTTCTTATCTGTATCATTGTAAGTGCTTTGGCTAATGTGCAGGGAACCATGTTTATGAAGACTCTGATTGATGACTATATTGCTCCGATGATAAATAGCGGGGGTACGGATTACTCGGAGTTGCTTGCTGCTATGATTCGCGTGGCACTGTTTTATCTGTGCGGAGTGGTTGCGGCTTATGTGCAGGCTATCCTGATGATGTATGTGACACAGGGAACACTGCGTAACATGAGAAATGATTTGTTCTCTCATATGGAGAGTTTACCGATTCGCTATTTTGATACAAATGCACATGGTGATATTATGTCAATTTATACGAATGATATTGATACATTGCGCCAGATGATAAGTCAGAGTATACCGCAGTGTGTATCCAGTATTATTACAGTTGTAAGTGTGTTAGTCAGTATGATTATACTGAATATTCCGTTGACGCTGCTCACGTTGGTTATGGTCGGTGTTATGCTTAAGACAAGCGGATACGTTGCATCTAACAGTAGTAAGTATTTTGTGAAGCAGCAGCAGGATCTTGGCGCGGTGAACGGATATATTGAAGAGATGATAGAAGGGCAGAAGGTGGTAAAGGTGTTCTGCCATGAGGAGGAAAGTAAGGAAAGGTTTAAAGAACTAAATGATAAGCTGGGAGAGAGTGCATACAATGCCAATAAATTTGCAAATATTATCGGCCCGATTAATGCACAGCTCGGCAATGTCAGCTATGTGCTGTGTGCTATCGTAGGAGGTGCTCTGGCCTTAAATGGTGTTGGTGGCTTTACATTGGGCAGTCTTGCCAGCTTCCTGACTTTTAATAAGAACTTTAGTATGCCGATAAACCAGGTCAGCATGCAGATGAATTCTATCGTGATGGCACTTGCGGGAGCTGAGCGTATTTTCAAGCTGCTGGATGAGGAACCTGAGGTGGATGACGGGTATGTTACGCTTGTCAATGCAAAGGAAGAAAACGGCGTTTTGACGGAGACAAACGAGCGTACCGGCATGTGGGCATGGAAGCACACGCACCAGGCGGACGGTTCGGTTTCATACGTTAAGCTGACGGGAGATGTGGTTTTTGATGATGTGGATTTCGGTTATAATGAGGATAAGATAGTGCTTCATAATGTAGATTTGTTTGCGACGCCGGGACAGAAAATTGCATTTGTCGGTTCTACCGGAGCCGGTAAGACGACCATTACAAATCTGATTAACCGTTTTTATGACATTCAGGATGGTAAGATTCGGTATGACGGTATCAATATCAATAAAATATGTAAGTCGGATTTGAGACGTTCTCTTGGAATGGTGCTGCAGGATACACATTTGTTTACAGCGACTGTGATGGAAAATATCAGGTATGGACGTCTGGATGCGACGGACGAGGAAGTAATTGCTGCGGCAAAGCTGGCAAATGCAGATGGATTTATCCGAAGATTGCCGGATGGCTACAATACGATGTTGACAGGAGACGGAGCAAATCTGAGCCAGGGACAGAGACAGTTGCTTGCCATTGCCAGAGCAGCCATTGCCGATCCGCCTGTGCTTATTCTGGATGAGGCGACCAGTTCTATCGATACCCGTACAGAGAAAATTGTGCAGGAGGGTATGGATAAGCTGATGAAAGGAAGAACCACATTTGTCATCGCACACAGGCTTTCGACGGTAAGGAACAGTGACTGTATCATGGTTCTTGAGCAGGGACGCATTATAGAACGCGGACCGCATGATGAACTGATAGCGCAGAAAGGAAAATATTACCAGCTCTATACAGGAAATCAGGTTACGGCATAATGCAATTTTCCTATATGATAAATTTATATGAAAAATATTGAAAATCCATTTTAAATTTTAAAAATGGATGAAATAACCATTGACTATTCGCCGGAATAATTTTAGAATGTTAGTTGGGTATAACTGAAACATATGGGTGACCATGTTCGAGGCTGAGAGATTTATCTTTTTTGATGTTCGTATGTTTTGAGGATGGTTTTGTAGGATGGGAGTTTTCATAAAATGAGAAAGAAATCACATATTTCGGTGGCGAAGGGCGTTATCAATGGTTTGGATATCGGTGAAAGAATCAGACACAGGTTGTCATTTTATATCGGTAGCATATGGCCGGACTGTGTACCATCTTTTATAACCAGAAGGCATTGTATAGAGGATACATTTGATATATTTTATAAAAGAATGAATAAATTTGTCAGCAAATTTAATCCCAGAAAAGATATGGGTATGTTGTCTACATGGAGAATGGGAGTGGTTCTGCATTATATTGCGGATTACTTTACTTTTCCGCATAACAGTAATTACACAGGAAATTTGAAAGAACACTGTATCTATGAGGAAGAATTAAAGCATCGGATGTATCGGTATATTGCAGAATTGAGTGAAAACGAGCAGAAGCATGAGATGTCGGTGCTTCCGAGTGTGAAAGCCATATCGGAATACATCAGGGAAAAACATGCACAGTATGTAATGTCGGAGGGCAATGTGGAGCAGGATTGCAGATATTCGGTGCTGGCCTGCATGTGTGTGGCGGCTTCGCTCCTGAATATTGTATCAAAGAACAGAAATGTTAATGCAGCCGTTGTATGATGCATGAATAATAAAATATGAAAAAAGCCATACTACTCCTATGCTATGAGTGTGGCAGGATATACATCCTGCTTCTGTAGCGTTGAAAGAACAATCAACAGATTGGACTGTCAGGAAGGAGGAGTTGACACATGCGTAGTTCTGAGGAAGTATACAAAGAGGTTGCTGAGAGATGTCATGCATATGACAAGAAAGAGAAGAAAGATTGTTTCTGCAATATTGCGGAGGGCACAAAGAGCTGTCTGAATTGCAGACATTTTGCAGATGACGAGCATTGCAGACTGGATTTGTATGATCCGATTGTGAAGAATTTGTAATAGAAGGCACTATAATATTGAAGGGGCTGTCGTAATGGCAGCCCCTTTTTGGAATGTGCTTGACACCCCTATTTTCTGTTGTTATACTCAAGAGTGGTTTGTTGTACGATAACAAGTATGTCAGAAAGGAAATAAAAAATGATAAGTGCAAACGGTGTAACACTCAGATTAGGCAAGAAAGCTTTATTTGAAGATGTAAATATTAAATTTACCGAAGGAAACTGTTATGGCCTG
>CAMAMD010000029.1 GCA_945836785.1 uncultured Clostridium sp. | reverse complement strand
TACAAACAAGCATTCAGAGGTTTGTACAAGTGAGAGACTACATCGAACAGCGTGCTTTAGAAATCGGAAATTATATCATTGAGGAGGGCGCAACAGTCAGGCAGGCGGCGAAGAAATTTGGGATATCGAAGTCAACCGTACATAAGGATGTGACAGACCGGCTTTCTGAGATAAATCCGGCACTTGCACAGGAGGCAAGAAAAGTTCTGGACATAAACAAGTCGGAGCGTCACATCAGGGGTGGACTGGCCACAAAAGAAAAATATGCACACCAGCAGGAACAGTAACATAAATTACAAGGCGAGGGGGACACACTCAGATAATATGACATGTATATATGTATAATCGGGGAAATCGTTTGTGAACGCCGGTACTTAGCGATGTACTTTAGAGCTTAGTACCGTTGCATGAACAATTGAACGAGAGTGTGTTTCCCCGATTGTACATATTTACATGTCATATTATCTGAGTGTGTCCCCTTGCGTTTTGTGCTTGATTTCACGCATATAATGATATAAAATAGTCAACATGATTATGTTAACAGGAGATTGAAATGGAAGGACAAGCCAATCCAACGATATTATTGTATAGCGTACCTGCCGATATACACCGGGCAATCGCCGAAATGGCTTTGGAAATGGGATTTGATTGTAAGAAGATTGCGCGGGGACGTTTTTGCCAGAGTATTGGCTGCCATGCAGGGATTCCGGGTTATGAACGCACGGCGGAACGCTATGAGGGACAGGAGCTTCCGTCCCCTATGATAGTTTTTTCGGGATTTTCTGATCGGCTGCTGGATAGATTCCTGGCCGCTTACAAAAAGTTGGGAATGCCGGAAATATATTACAGAGCGATTGTGACGAAACACAATATCGCATGGAGTGCACTTGCACTATATCAGGAGCTGGTGCAGGAGCGGGCAAGCCTGAATCCTGAACATCAACAGTAATACGAAATGTAAATTTTTGATAGTAATTGCACCGGGTATGGTTTTGGTATTATAATATACTGTGAAAATGAGAAACTTGCGTATGCGGAGTGATTTATATCTGTCATATATTTTGAGGTGGAAAAATGAAATTCATACATATTGCAGATGTGCATCTGGGTGTAAAACCGGATAGAGGAAGAGTCTGGAGCGACGAACGGTCGGAGGAGATACAGGAGAGCTTTAACGATATTGTGACATTGTGTGAGCGGGACAAGATAGATTTACTGCTGATAGCAGGAGATTTGTTTCATAATACCCCGACGATACAGCAGCTTAAGAGTGTAGATTATCAGTTGCGTAAACTGACTGTCACAAAGACGATTATCATAGCGGGAAATCATGATTATATTGCGGAGAACTCAGCATGGGAGCGGTATCAGTTTGAGTCGGACACGGTGCTTTTGCCACGTGACCGGGCGACGAATGCTTATATAGAGGAACTGAATGTATGCGTGACCGGTTACAGTTATGGGCAGGAGCAGTACACAGAACGTATACTGGAACGTCTGAGACCGGGGAAAGAGGGTGCATACAATATTTTGCTCGGGCATGGTGGAGACAAGACACATATGCCGTTTTCAAAGGAGCGGCTGGCAAGGCTGGGCTTTGATTATGTGGCACTTGGACATATTCATAAGCCGGCACATATTTTGAAAAATAAAATGACATTTTCGGGTTCTCTTGAGCCGATTGATTATACCGAGACAGGGCGGAGAGGCTATATCTTAGGAGAAGTATCGGAGGACCATACGACCCGTATCCGCTGGATTCCACACAATGTCAGGAGTTATGTCAATATGTCCCTTGCATTATCGCCGGAATACAGTAATGCGGAGATTGCCGATATTGTAGAGCAGGAAATCTGCCGTGTGGGGAAAGAAAATATATACCGGATTCTCCTGAAGGGCAGTGTCGCAAATGATATGGAAATCAATCTGAGTGCACTGACGCGGAGATATTATATAAACGAGATAATAGACAGAACCCAGTATGAATATGATATAAATGAACTGATGTCAGAAAATGAAAATAATCTGCTTGGAAGATTTATAAAAGCGTTGTCGGATGAGGACAGCGCGGAAGATGAGGAGACAAGAAACAAAGCATTGCATTATGGAATCGAAGCCTTGCTTTTGGCCGGAGACAGATAAATGTATTTTAATAAATTACTTCTTAAAAATTTTGGAAAATTTAATAACAGAGAGATAGAGCTGAAACCGGGACTCAATCTGATTTATGGTGAAAATGAAGCAGGAAAAACTACGGTAAAAGAATTTATTGTGGGGATGCTGTATGGTATTGACAAATCAAGAGGACTTGGTGCAAGGCTGGATAATTATGAGTTGAGAAAGCCTTTGGACGGGAGAGGTTATGCGGGAAAGGCATACATCCATTACAACGGCAAAAATCATCTGATAGAGCGGAGCTTTCTGAGACATAACAGAAAGACCACGGTTATGGATATTCAGTCGGGCAGGGAAGTCAAATTGAAGGATAAAAATTCCCTGCATGGAACCATGTTTGATCTGGATAAGAATACCTATGTCAATACGCTCTGTATCGGTGAACATGGTGCGGCACCGGGGAAGGAACTGGCAGATAAGCTGGGAAATTATCTGGGAAACCTTGCTACCAGCGGTTCGGCAGATATTGATAAAACGATTGCAATTGAGCATCTAAAGGAAGAACGACGCAAGTATGATGTAAGACCTGTGACAAAACAGCTTGATGAGATTTCGGAAGAACTCGAACAATATGTTGATGTGGATGACAAAATCAGTGATGTTCGAAATCAGATAGGTGAGCTGGAACAGGAATTCGCCATGGAGGTTGCCCGGAGAAAGCGTGAGGCAAGACGCATCATTGAGACGGAGAATAAGCTTAAGTTTGATGAGGAAGAGGCTGAGGAAGAAGCACAGCAGGTTGAAAACAAACAGGCAGATGAACCTGTACAGCCAAATAAAATTGAAAAAACGGAAGAGGTTCAAACAGAGGCTGAAAACGAGAAGACAGATGAAAAAACAGATGAAAAGACAGACGAAAAAGAGCATAATCGTGAGGATAAAAAGAAAATAGAGGAACGTGTATTCCTTGATCCGGATCTGATACAGGATTACAAACCGGAGAAGAAACTGACTGACAGATTGTGGTTTATTATTTTGACGGGAATATTTGTAGTGGCAGTTATTGCGGTTATGGTTTATATCCTTCCGTTTGAGAAGGGCGTGAGGCAGCTGTTTATCGTGTGTACAGCCTTGTTTGTTGTAGTAACGATTGTGGAGGGGTTGCATGCGAAAGGTGTTTTTGATGATGATGTAAATACGCCGTCCGAGGAGGAATTCCGTCGGATGATATACCAGCTCGAGCGAAAAACGGAGTCTTATGAAGAGGTCGAAATTGATATGTCCTTTGCGGGGGCATATGCGGATAAAAAAGCAGAGCTTAGAGTGGTCGAGAAGGAACTGCTGGATCAGAAAGTCAGAAAGCAGGAGCTGGAAGAAGAGTTTGCAGTGTTGTCCCAAAAGCGTGATACAATTGAACGTGAGGTGCATGCCATTAATCTTGCCATTAATATGATTAATGAAGTGTCTGCGGAGATACATGGTGATTTGGGCTATCTGATTAATGATAATATATCTGATATTGTTTCAAAGATTACAGATGGGAAATATTCCGATGTTTATCTGGATGAGAATCTGCATGTAATGGTACGGGACGGAGACAGCTATGTCGGCATTGAGTATTTGAGCGCGGGCACCATGGAGCAAATCTATCTTGCAGTCAGATTGTCGGTGGCAAGGCTTCTTTGCCGGGATAAAATGCCGCTTATCATAGATGATATATTTGCAAATTATGATGAGCCGAGATTGATCAACACACTGGATTGTTTGAAAACAATCGATACGGAGCAGATTATACTGATGACTGCAAATCCTCATATCGGGGATATGTTAGATGATCTGGATATGGATTATAATTATGTAGAGTTATAAAAGGAAAAACTTTTGTGAATGCCGGTACTAAGCGAGATAGAAAAAGAGCCACACACTATAATACACAAAGTGTAAATTGTAGTGTGTGGCTCTTTTTCTGTCGAGTTTAGTATCCGCTGCGTGAGCAACCGAGCGAGAGCGGGTTTTCCGAATTATACATAACCATAGCATATTATCTATAATGCGGCAGTTTCTGTCTTTAATCAACCTTTGGAGACTGATAGTTATCTGTGATTGTACCACATTCCTTGTATTCCTGAATACGAGCCTGAATACGTTCGGACTGATCCAGCAGGTTGCTGATGGAAGCATTGTGATTTAAATGGTCGATTAAGATGGCAATATATTTACTCAAATCGGCTGAACCATACCATACTCTATCGAAAAGCTCCGGCATCTGATAGGTCAGATTTGTGGTGATTACTTTTTCAATGATGCCATCTGCATAAGCCTTATCAAATATTTCAAGACCATTGGTAAACAGACCAAAGGTTGCAAGGGCATAAACACGTCTTGCTTTCCGCTCCTTTAACTGTTTTGCAACATCAAGCATGCTTTCACCGGAGGCTATCATATCATCAATGATAATAACATCCTTACCCTCGACGGAATCACCGAGGAACTCATGTGCTACAATCGGATTTTTGCCGTTTACTACGGTTGTGTAATCCCTTCTCTTATAGAACATACCGACATCAACACCCAGATGGTTAGCAAAATAGATTGCTCTGTTCATAGCGCCTTCGTCCGGGCTGATTACCATCATATGGTCCTTATCAAGCTCTAAATCCGGTGTTGTGCGGAGCAGTGTCTTAATAAACTGGTAGGTTGGCATTATATTTTCAAAGCCGTTTAACGGAATGGCATTCTGTACTCTCGGATCATGTGCATCGAAGGTGATAATATTGTCCACACCCATGGATACAAGCTCCTGTAATGCAAGGGCACAGTCAAGAGATTCCCTGCTGTTGCGCTTATGCTGACGGCTCTCATACAAAAACGGCATAATGACAGTGATGCGGTTGGACTTGCCTCCGATAGCAGCAATCACTCTCTTTAAATCTGCATAGTGATCATCCGGGGACATCATGTTTGGATGTCCGCAAACATTGTACTTTATGCTGTGATTTACAACATCCACCAGAAGATATAAATCCGTACCACGGACAGATTCGGACAGAGTGCCTTTTGCCTCTCCCGAACCAAAACGAGGGCAGGCAGATTTCAGGATATAAGAGTCTTTTTCATATCCGGTAAAAGTAATGCTGTCCTTGTGTTCATTGTGACGTTCTGCTCTCCAGCGGGCAATATAACGATCTACTTTCTCGCCGAGGGGCATACAACTCTGCAGTGGAATAATACCCAGTTTACCGACAGGTACATTGATAAGGTTACTTGAATCTGGCATGACTTCTCCTCCATAACTGCAATGAATCGATAAATGATACATTGCGATGCATTATTTTTTGCTTACTGCGCCGTATTATGTTACAGCGTGTATCGCTTTTTTTCTTTTTTGATATCTGATATTATCACCATATATATTGAATACGGTGTAATCGGCAATGATTCTGGACATGATGCGCTCGGAATAACGATCCCGAAGCTGTTTCATGGTCAGATTGGTTGATATCAGAGTGGATAATCCTCCGATTTCACGTTTGTTGATGATTTCAAACAACTGTGACAGGACAAAATTATTTGTCAGCTCGGTGCCGAGATCATCTATAATCAACAATTCGCTATTATAAATGTAATTGTATAAATCTTCAAGCTCAGTTTTCTGATTCATCAGATATTCTGCCAAAATTGATTCAAACAATTCATTTGCCGACAGATAAAGCACAGAATGTCCGTGGTCAAGCAGCTCCTTTGCGATACAGTTTGTCAGAAATGTTTTTCCGAGTCCTGTTTCACCGTAAATGAGCAGATTGCCACGATTGTGTGTCGTTGTTTCAAAGCGGGCAATAAACTGTCTGGAACGGCTCAGTATGTTCGAGATGTTTTCATATGGTGAATATTCTTTTTCGTTATATGGTTCCTTACTGTAGTAATCCAGCGAAAAGGTCTGAAAATTTTCTTTTTCCAGCACATTTTTCAGATTGGACTGCAGATAAAGCGAGTCAATCATCCGGTTCATAAAGCAGGAACATTTTTGACCGTCCACATAGCCTGTATCCTGACATATTTTACAGGTGTACACGGGATCAAGATAATCTGCGGAATATCCGGCTTCTGCAAGTAATGTACGCTTTTCTTCGGTGCGTTTTCGGTTTGCAACCCGAATGTCGTCAATTTGCCGCTTTGCTTCTTCGGTTCCAAGCACATTCAACCGTGCCGCACGTAGATAGGATGCACTTATGACAGCATCGATTTCTTCAATTCGCGGAAATTTGGCATATACATCTGCCCGGCGTTCCTGCAGAAGGCGTTTGTTGGCAAGTCTTGTCCGCTCGTATCCATGTAATATATCTTCTATACTAAGTGTTTTGTATGTCATTCGTTGTTAACCTCTTTCAGGAACAAATTCTCCATTTCGTCCAGTTGATCATCCATTTTGGTCTGCTTGAACGTGTTAAAGCTGCTGACGGTTCCACCTTGAGACTGCTTGGCTGCTTTGGCATTTTTAGCAACAAATGCCTTGTCCAGCTTGTCGATATCGGCTAGTGTCTTGACGTTATTTTTACTCCAGTTTTCGAGGATACCGTTTATGTATGCAAAGTTAGCTGAGCTTGGCTTGGAAGCGATTGCACGGTCACAAGCCTTGCCAATGATGTCGGCGTCAAACCCAAAATCCTTGTTCCAGGTGTTGATATAGGCCATCTCGATATTTGTCGGATAAGGTCTGCGTATACCCAGTGCTTTGAACACGACTTTTGCGATACCTGTCGTGGCGGTGGACTGTTCTTTTGCCTGCTGGCGGGTTTTGATTCCGTCTTTGTACCACCCGATTGCCACGGCTTCCATATAACGGCAATTCTTTTTATTCATTGTGGTACAGTATTCAATCAGATATTCAAACAAATCGATATCAAATCCGAGCGTATCATAAATATACATTAATGATTGGGCATCCCGGGCGGATATCTGCTTGCCAAACAGCGTTTCAACCTGATACACAATGTCTGCCCAATCCTCGTCGTTTTCCATGTTTGCCATGGCGTCCTGTGAGAATTTTGGCTTTGGTGGTGTTGCAAGCTCGGTTGTGATTACAGAATCATGTGGGGCAGCGGGTGCCTTAAACATGTGAACGTTCGTTGGTTCCTGTATTTCCTTTTCCGCTGTGACGCTTGTATGCAAAATAGAAACCGCATCCGTGCCTGCTGTTAGCTCCGGCTTCGGCGGATGGAGAGGAAGCAGAACGATGCCGCTCAGATTTCCTTTACCATCATAATTAAGCTTTAATACATCCCGCTTAATCCAGTATTTGATTGCACGGCATATATCATTTTCGGTGAGGTTAAAATGATCTGCAATATCTGCAACAGTAACTGCGGAATTGTTGCTCAGCAGCCGAACCAGATACAGATAAACCTTCACAAATTCTCCGTTTGCTTCTGTCATATAGTAGTCGATGAAGAAGTTGGAGATAGAAGAATATGTCTCGCTGTTTTCAGTTGAAATCGTTATAGTTTTCATGGTAACCTGTCCCCTTTTTGCTAATGCAAAATGAATTATAACATAGGGATTTTAAATTTCAACCGAACATCTTTTCTGTCTGCCAAAACTCGAAAAATGTTGATAATGTTGATAATGTGGATATGAGGTTTCCATAAATTATTACATTTGAATTATGCCCCTAAAATGCTGGAAGCAAATAATTGTTATGTAAACCAAATATAAAAAGGTCATCGTGCCATTAAATGGTGGATGACCTTGTGGATAATGTGGATAATTATTTTTTTAGGAGGTTATCGCCAATAGTATCAACGTTTCCGGCTCCCATAGTTATCAACAAATCATTTTTTTTACAATTTTTTTCGACAAATTTTTCTATTGACTCAAAATCACCGAGATATACCGCATGTCCACCCAGGAGATTGATTTTCTCTTCCAGATCCCGGGAGGAAACTTTGCCGTTATCTTTCTCTCTGGCAGCATAGATATCCGCCAAAATCACGTGGTCGCATACAGACAGTGCTTCGGCAAAACGATCGAGCAGAGCATATGTACGGGTGTAGGTATGTGGCTGGAAGATACACCAAAGTTCATTGTGCGGCGTGTTGATTGCGGCATTAAGCGTAGCGGCTATCTCCGTTGGATGGTGTGCATAATCATCCAGAATCATGACACCGTTTGTGGTTGTTCCCTTGTGCTCAAAACGGCGTTTGGCACTTGTACAGGCAAGCAGCCCAGCTTTGATATATGTCATGTCAATATCGAGAAAACGGGAGGCAGCGATGGCAGACAGCGAATTTACCACATTGTGGATTCCGGTAGAGTGCAGTGTGATGGTATCTGCCTTATTTCCCTCTATCATTAATGTGTATGTCGGATGTCCCTCTGCGTCAAAAGTGATATCTGTAGCAGAATATGTATTTTCAGGATTCAGACCAAAAGTTACAATTTTACTTTTTACGTTGGCACATATTCTGTCGGTATATGCCATGTCTCCATTTATAATAAGAAGCCCGTTCTCAGGGAGCTTTTCTGCAAAAGTCTTAAATGAATCGGCTATTTCATCAATACCGCTGAAGAAGTCCAGATGATCTTCATCTACATTTAATATAATACTGATATATGGATTTAGCGCATGATAACTGTTTGTATACTCACAAGCCTCGGTGACGAAATAGTCGGTGTGTCCCACTCTGATGTTTCCTCCGATGGCATCCAGCATACCGCCGATGGAGATGGTAGGATCTGTGCCAGCCTGCAGAAGAATGTGTGACAGCATGGAGGTTGTTGTGGTTTTTCCGTGTGTTCCACTGACCGCAATGCCATATTTGTAATTTGCCATAATCTGTCCCAGAAGCTG
Organism: uncultured Clostridium sp.; assembly: GCA_945836785.1. The sequence continues at coordinate 2,991 of CAMAMD010000029.1, read as the reverse complement.
CGCACGGGTAAGCATCGGAATACCCCGGCGTTTCACTTCGACGAATTCAGGGTTATCCTCCCGAATGGCAGCAGTGTATACGACCAGATCGATATCGTCGGATATGTTTTCGGCAACCTGACCGATATGAATATCCGCACCCAGTCCGCGGAGTGTGTCTACGATATCGGATTCTTTCATATCAGAGCCGGATACGCTGAAATTTTCCTGTATCAGAATCTCGGCGAGACCACTCATGCTGATACCGCCGATTCCCATAAAATAAACCCTGCATGGGTTTTTAAAATCTACCTTATACATAGTAATCACCTTTCCTGTTAATCTGTAAGTAGTATAGCACAATTCATTGACATTACAACCACTTTGTGCGATTATAATACCAAAATGTCACGGCTGTTCATGGCTTATTTTGCGTTGCGGTGACAGATTATAAACTACGGGGATGAAAAAAGTGGATACAACAGAGGAAAAGCAAAATATGGCAGGTTTAATAGGTGATTTTTATGATGTAGTTATTGTAGGGACAGGTGTTGCGGGATTGTTTGCTGCATTGTCCATATCACCGGATTACAGGATTTTAATGATATCGAAAGACAAGATTGAGAACAGCGATTCTTATCTTGCGCAGGGTGGTATATGCACCCTGAAAGAGCCGGGAGACTTTGACAGTTTTCTTGAAGATACGTTGCGTGCAGGGCGGTATGAGAATAAAGAAGAGACTGTTCGTGTTATGATCGAGAATTCTCCTATGATAATGGAACGACTGATTGGTTATGGGGTACAGTTTGATCATAAGGAAGACGGAACCTTTGAATATACCAGAGAGGGTGCACATTCTACTTATCGTATTCTGCATCACAAGGATGTCACCGGCAAGGAGATTACCAATAAGCTTCTGAATCAGGTCAGACAAAGAGATAATATATCACTTTGGGAATATACGAGAATGGTGGATTTGATTATAGAAGATAATGTGTGCCGTGGTGTAGTTTTGGTACAGGATGAACAGGCAAAGGCGGTGTATGCAAAACGGGTCATTCTGGCAACGGGAGGAATTGGCGGACTGTTTACACATTCCACGAATTTCCGCCACATCACAGGGGACAGCTTTGCACTTGCCCTGCGGCATCACATAGAACTGGAAAATATAAATTATATTCAAATCCATCCTACGACCTTGTATGAGGAAAATGTCAATAGAAAATTCCTGATTTCTGAGTCTGTCAGAGGTGAGGGTGCAATTCTGCTTAATAAGGCGGGAGAGCGTTTTGTGGATGAGCTTCTGCCGCGGGATGTTGTGACGGAGGCCATCAGAAAGCAGATGGAGGAGGATCAGAGACCATATGTTATGCTTTCTATAAAGCACATGCCGAAAGAGGAGATTTTGAGAAGATTTCCGAATATATACAGGCACTGCATGGAGGTCGGGTATGACCTGAGCAAGGAGGATATTCCTGTTACGCCGGCACAGCATTATCTGATGGGCGGTATTCTGGCAGATACCTATGGAAGAACGTCGGTGAAAAATTTGTTTGCGGTAGGTGAGACCGCTTGCAATGGTGTGCATGGCGCAAACCGTCTGGCAAGTAATTCGTTGCTGGAGAGCCTTGTGTTTTCCGAGAGAGCAGGATGGATTATTACAGAGGAGCTTTCGTCGGGGGAGCAGGCGGTACTTGGAAATACAAATGCAAAAAATGTACATATGGAACAATATACGGACATCGATGCGTGGGATAAGGCAAATAAAAAACTCGTTATGGATGAGATAAAAAGAAGGGATCGTGATTTTTATGATAAATGGTGTAACCGCTAAAATTAATGCAGATGAGTATATTCTGTCTGCGCTGCGGGAGGATATAACCAGTGAGGATGTAACAACAAATGCCGTGATGCCGGAACCAAGGCAGGGCAAGGCAGAGCTGATTTGCAAGCAGGACGGGATTATTTGTGGTTTGGAGGTTTTTGCGAGAACCTTCGAACTTTTGGATGAATCGTCTGTGTTTGAGACAGAAGTCAAGGATGGGGACTTTGTCCATAAGGGACAGGTGATAGGTGTTATCCGGGGCGATATCCGGGCATTGTTGTCCGGGGAGAGAACTGCCCTGAATTATCTGCAGAGAATGAGTGGCATTGCTACATTTACGAGGAGTCTGGCAGACGAGCTGAAAGGGATGAAAACGAAACTGCTGGATACGAGAAAGACAACACCGAATATGCGGCTTTTTGAAAAGTATGCGGTTAAAGTCGGAGGCGGCACGAATCATCGTTATAATCTGACAGATGGCGTTCTGATTAAGGACAATCATATTGGAGCTGCAGGAAGTATTACAAAAGCAGTCCGGATGGCGCGCGATTATGCACCGTTTGTCAGAATGATTGAGGTAGAGGTTGAGACGCTGGAGCAGTTGGATGAGGCTTTGGCTGCCGAGGCGGATATCATTATGCTGGATAATATGGATAATGAAACCATGCGTGAGGCGGTGAAACGTGTAGCCGGCAGGGCAAAGACTGAGTGCTCGGGAAATGTGACGAAAGAGCGGCTGCATGAGATTGCGGAAATCGGTGTAGATTATGTATCAGTTGGTGCACTTACACATTCGGCTCCGATTATGGATGTCAGTTTGAAGAACCTTGTACCGACAGAGTAGTAACGGAGGAAAGTATGAACAAAGGGACGAGAATTCTTGTTACTGTATTGGCTGACATGGCACTCTTGGCTCTGGTTGTATTTTCTGTACACTTTTTGTTGGCTTATCCGAGCTCATTGCTGTATCGCCGTGTTTTCTCGATTTTAATTATAATTGCGATTCCTGCGATGTTTTTAATCTCTTTCACAACATTTGCGGGAGACAAATATGATTATGATCCGGATGAATTTGAAGAAGATGAAGAAAATCTTCCTGAAAATGATGCTGGTGACGAAATGAATGACAATGAACAATAAAAAAGAGGGACTGTTCATAAAATCAGTATGGCATGGATATATGTATA